>JAEURI010000046.1 GCA_016789225.1 Anaerolineales bacterium | reverse complement strand
CGGAATGCGGGTCGATCCCGCTCCTGCCCGAAAGAACTTCAGCCTTCCTTGGGAGAGCCAGCGATAGACTGTGCGATATGAAACTCGCAAATATTTCGCAGCCTCCTTCAAGGTGACGTAGGTCTCCGGACGGTCTTTCAACGGGTCTTTCGTTTCGAGCATTTGAACCTCCTGTAATGGGTTAAAATAAAAAACGCATATGGGTAATCCATATGCGCCTTGTGAGGGAACGCGTTTATAGAGAGGCGTTTAGTTAGCCCATTTCACGAAGAAATGCCCGCCCTCTCCGCCAGAGAGAAACGTCCCTCCAACAAAGGGACGTTTTGTTTTAGTAGTGATACCACATGCCAACCCCTATTCAATATTTACTGGAAAACATCTCCTGGTATGCTCCCATTTACAATATTTCCTGGGTGCTATTCATGGTGTACGCAGTCACTCTGCCGCCGCTTCTGTTATATATATTCCACAAAATCCCGGCGCTAAGGGATGTTCAGCCGCCAAGGCCCTGGCAATATCATCGGCAAACCTTCTCGTACCTTTTCGGCGCAGCCTTTGTCATCTTCTCATTCCGCCTCATTCCATATTGGATCTTCAACGATAAGATCCTTCACTTTCTCGGCGGCGGAATTGCCATTGCCCTGATCTATGAATATTTTGTGCTGAATTTCGATCTTCAGAAAACAGGCGGCATTATTAGTCTTCAAAAAGTGATAGGCAACAAATCGCGCCACCTTTTAGCGAATCTGATCCTGTTGTTTTTGTTCTCATCCTTTTTCAGTGTATTCTCTGAATTGTATGAGTTCATCTCCAAATACATTGCCGGGTTTGAGTTTGACAGCAGCGGACTGGATACCTGGGTGGATATTCTGGCAAACATTGCTGGAGCCTTTGTAGGGTATATCACCCTATGGTTTTGGAAATATGGAATAAAAAAAGCCTGATCGTGAGATCAGGCTTTTTCGAATTTTGATCAGGGCGTCGGTGTGGCGGTTATATCAGAAAGAGGGGTTCCGGCAGATATCATCAACCCGGAGAGCGCCTCAACATGACCGGGGACACCTGCCTTGGTTTCGGAAAGGAACTGATACAGCAGGGAAGATTCCCAATTTCCGGCGCCAAGAATGTCCATTCCCTTGGCAGCTTCATCGGCGCGGCGTGACCCGGCAATGATTCCCTCGTAACTGCTCAGGTCAAGCTGGGCGGAGGAAACAGCCACATCCGCCGAGTGACAATTCACACAGGAGCGCGAACCCGCATACCAAAGATTGGATTGGACAAAGAGAGGCTGAACATCTTCAAAGGACGCCTCACACGTCCTTTCGGCTGCATCGGTGAACTCAAACGATTCGGTGTCTGAGGCCCCCGCCTCCACCCATGCACCGACCAGGTCAGCAGCGGCTACATAGCAATGCTCAGAAGCAGAAGCCTCTTCACCGCTCTTTTCCAAAGCAGGCAGGGTCGCCGGAATCATGGTCGGAACAGGAGTCGTATCAACAACGCGAACGCCGCGATTGCAGGAAAGGGTAAAGCCACAGGCATTTATATATACAATGCCCACCCAGATCAGCACACCAACCAGAAAAACAACCAGTGCGCCATAGATATACTTTCTAACATCATCATTCATTACTGACTCTCCCTTTACTGTGCCGCTTTAAGGGTGCGAACGAAATTCACCAAATCCCAGCGTTCCCTAACGGTAAGGTTCTCATTCAAGGGGGGCATTTGCCCGGAGAACTCAACTTCGGGGAAAAGGGTGTTATTGGGATTCCAAATACCGTTGGTAATGGTAAGGAACATACTGCCATCGGATTTGTTTTGGACGATCTCGCTCGTCAAATCAGCGGGTTTCTTCTTGACGAGAAAGGCCGCAACCGTCCCGTTTCCCTGCCCTGTTTCGCCATGGCACATTTTGCAGTGAATATCATAGAGCTCCGCCCCACGCGCAATGGAAACTTCATCGGCAGCTACAGGATTCAACGGCTCACCCATTCCGGGCAGGTAGGTGGCGCCTTCTACCGGGATGGAGCGGGCGGGAACAGCCAGAGGCTTCTCCTGATCATCATAGGAGGACTGAAGCTCCATGAAGACCACCCAATCGATCTTGACCACATCATAGGCAAAGATCATCAGCCCGGCAACTAAAACGCCAAGCACGGCAAATACAACAAGGAGTTGCTTGAAAAGTCTCATAGGTGTTGCGCCTCCGCAGGCTTCACAGATTCTGCACCCATTTTGTTCAGGGCATCTGTTATTTTCTTTTCGTCGACATGCGGGCATTCTATAAGGATGGCAATCTTTCCATCACTAACCTCAGGCACATACTTCATCGGACGGTAGTTGGGGAAGAAACTATCCAGAAACACACCAAGGAAGGTCGAGAGCAACATGCCAAGCATGGTTAATTCGAACATAACCACGGCAGTAGGAGGGCCGGGTACAAATGACTGGGTGCTTACCTGAATCGGGTAAGGATACAGGAAAGGGGAAATGTAGGCGAGAAAGATTCCCGCGCTAAGCCCCAAGATCGCGCCACCCATAGCGATGCGCGGCACATTTGTCCATTGGCGAGGGCGTCCAAGCATCGCTTCAGTGACCGGCACACCGGAAATCACATTCATGCAGTCATCGTGAACGCCCAAAGCGCGGAGCTGTTCAATGGCATCTGCAGCAGGTGCGAGGTCCGAAAAGACCGCAAGTAGATCGATAACTTTAGATTCAGTCATCGCATCCTCCTATTCCAATTCGCTGACCGAAACAACGGTCTCGCGTCCGAATTTCTTGAGTTCGTGCGCCATCTGACCTTCCTGCACTTCCCAGACAGGGATGAGTGGGATCAATTTCGATGCCGCCATATAGAGCAAAATGAAGAGGGCGACGGTACCAATACCCATCGGAACTTCAATGCCCGGGGTGTACATGCGCCAGGTAAAGGGCATGCGGTTAATGGTGACGGAAATGGGAATGATAATGTAGCGTTCGAACCACATACCGACATTAATGGCGATGCCAACAAAGCCAACCAGCCAGGGATTTGCACGCCATTTTGGGTTCCACAGGATCGCCCAAGGAAGGACAATATTGGTGAACAACATGGCAAACCACATCCAACCAAGCGGACCTGCTTCATGGAAGTGGAGCAGCTGCTGTGTCCATTTGTCGCCGCCGTACCATTGCACCATGTAATCGTTGAAGAAGAAGTATGCCCAAGCCATGGAGATGATGAGCATCAATTTTCCGATGGCATCGAAATGCTCGCCGCGTACAAAGTAATCCATGTGTTTCATGGTGCCGCGGATGACCGCCAGCACAACAACTGCCGCCCCCATACCGGAATGCAGCGCGCCCACGATGAAGTACGGGCCAAAGATGGTGGATGACCAACCCGGGCGAGTGGCTGCCGCAAAGTCCCAGGACACGATTGTATGCACCGAGAACATGACCGGACTGATGGCAAAGGCAAAGATGTTCATCGCAGCGCGAAGGTGAGTCCACTCACCTTCTGTACCGCGGAAGCCAAGGGCAAGGACTTTATAGATGTTCTTGCGCCAACCAGTGGAGCGGTCACGCGCCATTGCTACATCGGGAATAAGCGGCAGGAAAAGGTACATGGTGGAAGAAAGCAGGTAGGTTGTGATCGCGAGCAAGTCCCATGTGAGCGGGGAATGCAGGTTAGGCCACAACATGCGCTGGTTGGGATACGGCAAAAGCCAGTAGAAAACCCACACGCGACCCATGTGCATGAAGATGGAAAAACCAGCCTGCACAAGGCCGAAGGTGGTCATCAACTCTGCAGCGCGGGTGAACGGACGGCGGAATTCGGCTTTGAAGACACGCAAGATCGCGGAGATGAAGGTGCCTGCATGACTGATACCGATCCAGAACACGGTGTTGACGAGGAAGATACCCCAGTAATCCGGGCGCATTACACCGGCTTCACCCTGACCTTTTACGATCAGGACACCCCACTGGTAGAACAGGAAGTACACGACGACGAAAGCCAGAAACCCAAAGACCAACCAGAATTTCCAGGTGGGCTTTTCCATCATGGATTCCATGACCATTTCGTTCATTCTCCCGCGGGGAAGCGGGTCGAGCATGAGGTGCTTTTCGCGGAGATGCTCTTCGTGAGACTGCGCAGCGTCTGCGTGATGTTTGTTATCTGACATGTTTACCCTCCCTTGAAGTAGGTCACGTTGGGAAGCGTGCCAAGTTCTTCAAGATGTTTGACGCCATGACCCTTGTGTGAGAGTTGGGAGACCAAAGATTCGGGGTTGTCAACGCGCCCAAAAACGATCGCATTGGCGGGGCAAGCCTGGGCACAGGCAGTGGTGAATTCGCCATCCATCACTTCACGTCCTTCGGATTTGGCCTTATCCTGCGCCTTGTGGATGCGCTGGATGCAGAAGGTGCATTTTTCCATCACACCCATACGGCGGACCGTGACATCGGGATTAAATTGATTGGGCAAAGGCTCAGGGCGCTGATAATCGCGCCAGTTGAACGCGCGTACCTGGTAGGGACAGTTGTTCGCGCAATAACGGGTACCGACACAGCGGTTGTATACCTGCAGGTTCAACTGTTCCGCCTGCGAGTGGACAGTGGCAAATGCCGGGCAGACAGGTTCGCAAGTGGCATGTCCGCACTGCTGGCAGAGCATGGGCTGCTGCGGGGTCATCTTCACTTCAGGATATTCACCCTCCCAAAAGCGTTCGATGCGGATCCAGTGCATGGAACGACCATAGCCTGCATCCTCTTCACCGACGAAGGTGATGTTGTTTTCCATCGCACAGGCAGCCACACAAGCCTGGCAGCCTGTACAAATATCCTGATCGATGACCATGCCCCACTTGCCGGTCTCCTCGGTGCTCATTTTGATTTCTTCGGGTCTAATCATAATTAATGCTCCTCACCCAATGCCTCGCCATACACGCCCATGCGGCTTTCCATGCGTGAAAGACCAACACCGCTTACAGCACTGGATATCTTTTCGATTTTGACTCTCATACCAGCAAAGGCCAGGTCGCCAGCTTCATTGAAATGTCCGCCGAGCAGGTTGGCAGGGTTCGCGCCGCGGTTCTCGGCATACCGTCCATACGCAGTATGACCCTGTCCAAATGGCATTGCGATCGTATCGGGGCGAATGGCTGGATACAAATAAACATAAGCCTGTACTTCCCCCACCTCGCTAATGACCTTGACCATATCATCGTTATGCAAGCCAAGTTCATGAGCGGTTTCAGGGTTGATCTCGACCCAGGTATTCCACATGACGGTTGTTGTCGGATCGGGCAATTCCTGGAGCCAGGGCTTGTTCGCGCCCGCTTCTGCAAGCGTCGGGGAAACGAACGGAACAAAGAAGAATTCTCCTTCGCCTGCAAATTGAGCTTCTTCGGCGCTGATATTTGCATTCAAAATGCCAGAGGTTCCGGAAGACAAACGGGCATCCGTATTCTTCCACCATCCGCCATACTGTTGGAAGTAGGCCATGAAAGTGAAAGCATCCGGCGCAGTAAACGAACCGTCGGATTCGCTCATCAACGAGGAGACCTTGGTTTGCAGGAATTCAACCTCATCTTTATAAGGAAGCGCTTCTGCAAACTTTCCGCCCGCCAGTTGAGCCGCTGCGATCAATACATCGGCCGTGGCGCGGGTGTTATAGAATGGTGAGACCACAGGCTGGGCACCGGAGAGAACCGGCTGGGCCGTTCCCGTAGCAACACGTTGGTAACCCCAGGATTCCAAACCATGATGGTCGGGGAAGATGTAATCCGCTTCAGCAGAGGTTTCATCAGGGAAGGTGGCAAATGAGATGACTTGTTCAACACTGCCCATTGCACTTTTGAAGTCAATTGATTTTGGCAGTTCAAATACAGGGTTAACACCGTGAACGAATAGAACTTTGAAGGCACCACTCGCCATCTTTTCGACGAATTCCTGCATTTCCTTGGCGGAAGCGGGGCGATTGGCTTCTGTCTGGTTAGGGGCAAGAGCGGAGAGATATACACCGCCAGGCTTGCCAATGTTTTCAGCAAAGGCATTCAGCGCCAAGACAGCTTCGGCGACAGCAAGACCATTGCTCTGACCGAGTGCCGGGCCGCCAGGGATGGCGAGCACGCCATTTGTAGTAGCCACCAATTCGCCAAGATGTTCAAGCGCCTCAAGCTTGACGCCAGACTTTGAGGCCACATCAAGCAAATCCACGCTGGAGAAGGCCTTTGGCATCGCGCCACCGCGAATTTCAGCGGCGATTTGCCCTATGGCAAGGGCAACCAGGGCCTCGGTCCCGGGGCGAAGCGGAACCCATTCGTCAGCCTTGCCGCCCGTGGCGGACATCCGCGCTTCAAACTGAACAAACTTGCCGCGCAATTTTGTTTTTGCTTCTCGCAAACCTGTAAAGCCACGGGTATAGGGAATGGGCGAAAGCCAGGTTTCAAGGAAATTCGCGCCAAAGGAAAGCACTACCTGCGCCCCACCCACATCAAAGAAGGGCAAACCTGCCTGACCGAAAAGGGTCTCAGCCGCCTTGCTTAATGTAGCGCGGGCTTCGAACATGCCCAATGCGCCGAAACGAATGGGAGCATTCATACCCGTGGCGTTCGCCATATCGGTAACAAGGTCGAAGAGGTGATCAGGAGCCATGCCCATCAGGAAGGCGATCTCATCGGGCTTGTACTTCTTAAGTGCATCAGCAACGACCTGGATCGCAGCATCCCACTCCATTGCGGAGCCTGTCTTGTTCGGGTCGGTGACGCGGTCGGGGTTATACAGCCCTTGCAGGGTGGCCTGTCCACGTGCGCAAGTCTTGCCCAGGTTGAGAGGGTGACTTGCATTGCCTTCGGTCTTGATGGCACGTCCCTGATAGGTGCGGACAACGAGACCGCATCCGGCCGCGCATTCGCGGCATGTTGTGGCGTAATATGTGCTCTGACCCACGGAGTTGTATTCGGGCATTTGTTGATACGGCTCGCGCTTAACATAACGCGAGGCGGGACCACAACCTGTAAGGATCGCCGTAGTCGCCGCACCCAAACCAGCCAGTTTCAGAAAATCACGCCGGGAAAATTGTTCGCTCATAGGTTTTCCTTTCGCCCGGTTTAATAATGGCAGGTACCGCAGTCACTAAGTTTGATCAGTTTTTCCTGATCGTCGCCTGCGGTCTCGATATGGCAATTCAAACACCACCCCATGTTGAACACCTGCGGATTCTCATATATAGTCATCTTGGTGAGGTCGCCATGACAGTCTTCGCAGTTCTTTCCAGCCGCAACGTGAGCGCGATGGTTGAACTGAACAAAGTCCGGCACGATGGCAACCGGGACCCATTCGATGGATTCCCCGCTCATGACTGCATCCTTTAGGGGGGCAAGCAAGGCACTGTCCCTGGTCTTTACGATTTGGTTATGACAGGCCCAGCATTTCGCCTGGGAGGGGATGCCTGCGGCCGGTCCCTTGGAAGCGCCAGGATGGCAATACAAACATTGAATACCGAATGAGATATGTTTGTTGTGCGGGAAATCAATAGGCTGTTCAGGCGTCTGCTGGGTGGTATAGATCCCATACGTAGCAGCGCTGAACAACGCCAGGAATACGATCCCCACCGCGATCAGGCCCAGAGGCTGTTTCAGCCAGTCGAAGAACTTTTTGATCATGGATGCTCCTGAAATGAACTTAGCGTTACGCCATCTTTTCAGCTCATGACGGCGAATGCAAAATAGCCAATAGTACTGGAATAAATTACCGATCTACTTCGAACATCATCTACTTAATAAAAAAAGACCCCACCCTCTTGAGTCACTATAACAAACATGATACTTCAGGTGAAAACAGCATGGTCGATAAAATTTCTACATACTGCCGGTCAATATAACGGGCGGATTATACAATAAAAGTGCAAAAAAGTACAAGTAATCTCTTAATTATCAAATTGACCTGCCTGCCAGGGTAACATGACTTCCCAGGCCTGTATCTTACGAGAACACTTGAAATCGAGGAAACGTTCCACACTCCGAAGTATTGAGGTTTCATCTTACTATGAACAACCTTATGGCGGTAAACAAAAAAGAAATCAGCCCGGTCAATTTGAGTGCCCTTAAGCCGAAAGCGGTAGGAATTATGCAAAAACGCATCCTAACCGCCGATGGATGATTCAATTATAATGAATAAATAATGAAAACAGTGCGTAATTTTGGAATGATCGCTTTTCTGATGGTCATCTTGCTTATGCTATTGGCTATGAGCAATTTTAACCTGACGGCCGGAGCAGCACAACATGCAACGGCAGCCTTCCTCGCCCACCAGACCACATCTACCACTCCTGTGCTCGACGATGACTCTGAGATCGGCTCGACCGATGGCATCCTCGTCATGGGAGTCGTCATTACTCTGATTGTGATCCTGCCAATCCTCCTGCATAAAAAGAATAAATAACCGGTCGTGTTCATTCGGGCGGCCCGTCAATATAATCAAGAATCAGGTTGCACCTGTGTTTCACAGAGATTAAGCACAGTGCTGCTTTAACATCCCCTTAACAGACTGGATTTTCCTTTATGGTATAGTCCAACCCATGCCTGAAAAAATACTTGTTGTTGAAGATGAAATCGCTCTTCAGGAAACACTTGCCTATAACCTGAAAAAAGAGGGGTATCTGATCGAAACTGTCGGTGACGGGCGTTCTGCCCTGGAAAGCGCTCGCCGATTTAAACCCGACCTGATCGTTCTCGATATTATGCTGCCTGAAATGGATGGCTTCGAAGTGGCGCGCATCCTGCGCAAGGAAATGACCACAGGGATTCTCATGCTCACCGCCCGCGACGACGAAATCGACCGCGTAGTTGGGTTGGAAGTGGGCGCAGATGATTACCTGACAAAACCTTTCTCGATGCGGGAATTGATCGCAAGGGTCAAAGCCCAGCTTCGCCGTGCGCGCCTATTGCGGGAGGAAATGGGGAAGACCGTCGAAACGATCGTCCATGAGACGCTTACTTTTGAGAACTTGATCATCGACCTTACCCGTCGCGAAGTGATATTGAATGAAAAACCCATTCAACTAAAACCAAAGGAGTATGAACTATTGCTCTTTCTCGCCGAACACCGCCGACAGATGCTTTCGCGTGAGTTCATTCTGGAACGTGTCTGGGGCTGGGATTACATCGGCGATAGCCGCACGGTCGATGTGCATGTACGCTGGCTGCGACAAAAGATAGAAGAAAATTCCAGCGAACCCAAACGCATCGTTACGGTACGAGGCGGTGGGTACCGGTTTGAAGGGTAAGTTGTTAATGGGTGATCACCCTTGAATCAACTTTCCTTCCTTCCTGCAATCATCTTTCTTTTAATTGCCGTATGGTTCGCCTGGCGATATTATGGCCTGCGTCGAAGCATCAAACGAGCGGCGCAATCGGTGCGTGAACAGAAGAAAGGCCTCCCCCATTCCCCTGAGGTCGATGAACTTTTTAGCGCGATCGAATCCCTAAAGACCACCTTTAATGAAAAGCTATTCGCCCTCAACGCGGGAAACGAGCGCCTGGCAACCATGCTTGACCAATTGACAGATGGCGTCATCATTGCGGATGCCGACGGCCGAGTGCAATTTGCCAACCCTGCGGCACGTAAACTTTTTGGAACCCAACAACCTCTTCAACAAAGCGTGGCACAGATGATGCGCAACCACCAACTCATCGAAGCCTGGAAACGCTGCCAGCAAACCAGGCAGATGCAGATCGAATCGGTGGAACTCCCCACACGCAAACAATTTTTGCAACTCACGGCCATTCCCGATAAACATGAAGGCGGGAGTTTGCTCCTGGCCCAAGACCTGACCCACGTACGCAGGCTCGAAGCCGTGAGACGCGACTTTATCTCAAACGTATCACACGAATTACGGACGCCTCTCGCCTCACTCAAAGCCCTGACCGAAACCCTGCAAAACGGCGCTCTTTCGGACCCGGATGCTGGTCCGCGATTCCTCAACCGCATCCACACTGAAGTGGATGCGTTGACCCAGATGACCCAGGAATTGCTCGATCTCTCGCGCATCGAATCGGGGCAGGTGCAATTGAACTTTGAATCCATGTCGCCGAGAAAGCTAATTTATTCCGCAGCAGAGCGCATGAAAGCGCAAATCGAGCGCGCAAACTTGAAATTGATCGTGCAATGCGAAGACGGCCTGCCCGCCATCCACGTCGACAAGGGACGGTTGGAGCAGGTACTCGTTAACTTAATTCATAACGCGGTGAAGTTCACAAAGCCTGGAGGGCAGATATGCCTGGAAGTTGAAGCAGGCGACGGCGGAGTAAGATTCGCAGTGCGGGATACGGGAATAGGAATCCCTTCGGAGAGTCTATCCCGCATCTTTGAGAGGTTCTATCGAGTCGATTCATCCCGCGCCGGTTCAGGCACCGGGCTGGGGTTGTCGATCTCACGCCATATTGTGGAGGCGCACGGCGGCAATATCTGGGCGGAAAGCGATGAAGGCCGCGGCAGTGCGTTTTATTTTCTAATCCCTCATCAGATGTGATTGCACATCGAAGTGTTTTTCATCCGGCCCTGGTTTGGCGCGTTTGTATGTACCATCTGCTTCAAGGATACGGGCGCGGATATTATCCTTTAAGTAGACTTCCAATATTTTTTCGCGCAGAAAGCGCACCTGGGCTTTGTTCTCGACAGGGAACATGACCTCAACGCGATGATTTAGGTTGCGCGGCATAATGTCGGCGCTGCCCAAATAAACCTCGTCATTCCCATTATTGTTGAAATAATAGATGCGGCTGTGTTCGAGATAACGCCCCACGATGCTGATCACACGGATGTTCTCGCTCACGCCCTTGATGCCCGGACGCAGGCAGCACATGCCGCGTACGAGCAGATCGATCTTAACGCCCACCTGGGAAGCCTGATAAAGAAGCTGGATCATATCCTGATCGACCAGAGAGTTCATCTTAAAAATAAGGCGGGCCTTGTTCCCGGCACGGGCATGCTCGATCTCGCGACGGATCAGTTTTTCCATTTGTTCGCGCAGGTTGACGGGGGCGACAAGCAACTTTTTGTAATTCTTCTTGGTGGAATAACCAGTCAGATAATTGAATAGGTCGGTGGCATCGGAGCCCATGTCTTCATCACAGGTGAACATGCCGATATCTTCATAGATGCGGGAGGTGACCGCGTTATAGTTGCCGGTGGCAAGATGCAGGTAGCGGCGAATGCCCTCGCCTTCCTTGCGCACCACCATGGTCACTTTGCAATGGGTCTTCAGGCCGACCAAGCCATAGACAACATGCACACCCGCCTTTTCAAGCGCGAGCGCCCAGCCAATATTGGATTCTTCATCGAAGCGGGCCTTCAATTCCATGAGCACGGCCACCTGCTTCCCATGTTCGGCGGCTTCAAGCAGGGCCTCGACCACGGGCGCATTGGAGCCAACACGATATACGGTCTGCTTGATGGCCAGCACATTCGGGTCGCGTGCGGCGGTTTGGAGAAATTCCACCACAGGCAGGAAGGATTCGTAGGGGTGATGCAGGAGCACATTTTCGTTTCGGATCACGTCGAAAATATTATTCGTGGGTTCCAGAAAACGAAGCGGCTTGGGCGTGCGCTGTTTATAGGGCAGGTATTTCAGATCAAAACGTTCCACACTGTTATATAACTGCCAAAGATTTACCAGGCCCAGCGGATGGGTCAATGTATACACATCATTTTGTGTAACTTCCAGGTTTTCCACAAGCAGTTCACGCATTCCATCAGGCATCGTTGGGTAGACGGCCACCTGCACCACCGAACCGAACTTGCGTTTGCGAATATTCTGTTGCATGGTCTCCAGCAGGTCATCGGCTTCCAGTTCCTGGATCTCGATGTCGGCATCACGCACGATGCGGAAGGGATGCGCTGCAACCACTTCCAGACCGGGGAACAAACTGCCGAGATTCGCCGCAATGACCTGGTCGATCCAGACAAAATAATGATGGAAGGGGATCGTGCCATCCTTGCGCTCGCCGCCCGACGAGCGTTTTATTGGGATGAGACGCGGCAGGGTATCGGGCACTTTGAGGCGGGCAAACTTTTCGTTTCCCTTTTTATCGCGGATGACAATCGCCAGATTAAGGCTGAGATTCGAAATATGGGGAAAGGGGTGGCTGGGGTCAAGCGCAAGCGGAGTTAGGATGGGGTAGACCACATCCGTAAAATATTTGTCGGCCCGTTCCTTTTGAGATTTGCTAAGTTTTTGATACTCCAGAACATGGATGCCCTCTTTTTCCAAATTCGGCAGGAGCTTGCGCTGAAAACATTGCTGGGCATCCTGCATTAATTCATGGGCCTTTTTGCGGATGACAGCAAGCTCCTCACGAGGGGTCAGGCCGTCTTCCGAGAGTTTCATGATGTTGGCTTCCACTTGTTTACGGATGCCAGACACGCGCACCATGAAGAACTCGTCCATGTTGGAGCCGAAAATGGCGAGAAATTTCACCCGCTCGAGAAGGGGATTCTCTTCATCACGCGCCTCCTCAAGGACACGGCGTTGGAATTCCAACAGGCTGAGTTCACGATTGATATAAAGCGAGGGAGCGGTCAGGTCAATTTCGGTCATGGGAGGCTCGGTGAAACAATGGGATACGGTACTTTGTATTCTATTATCTTTCCGCGATTTCCACCAGCACACCGGGAGTGAGCAGCCATTCGAGAGTCGCTTTGCGGGAATGATGCAGGTCATCGGTGGAGAGACGACAAACGCCTCCCTTCTTAAAGGTCAGCTCGACCGGTGTTCCCCCGGCCGTCAACAAGCTGACAAAGGTGGAGAGATACGGTTCATGCCCGACAATGGCCAGGCTGTCCATGCTATATTTTTCATTGATCTCTGCCAGCAAAAGGTCGGGGTCGCCCATTGGGATCAAATCCTCTGAATAGACGATCTCCTTTTTCAGCTTAAATACATCACTGAGGATTTCAGCGGTCTGTCGGGCGCGAAGATAGGGGCTGGAAAGGATGAGGTCAAATTCCACGCCGAGCATACGCAGTCCCTTGGCTATCTGACGCATTTTCTTTGCACCTTTCTCAGTAAGGGCACGCTGACTGTCTTCGCCGGAGGATGCCTCCTCTTCAGCGATTGCATGGCGAATTAGATATAGGTTCATGTTGGGTTCTCCCAGGGGAAAGGTTGGTCGGGCGAGTTGCGCCAAAAGGTGAATGCCTCCCCCTTGTCTTCAATGAATTTTAGTACAGCCATCCGCAGGCGAGAGGCATAATGGAGAGTGACAGGCTCCAGGTCGGGTTGGGAGGCGTCGGTCAGTTCGGTCAGGGTTTGAGAGGCCACTTCCAGGTCTTGAATATCGCCCATCATGGATTGATAGGTATGCATTCGCTCGAAATTTGCAGGTGGGAAGTTATCGAGCAACGGGCTGACGATCTCCACGGTATAACGGAATTTTTTAAAGGCAATACGCAGTTTATGAATGCTGGGCACATTCTCAACGTCTATTGCTGCGTGAGTTTGGAGCACGCGGGCAAAACGTTCGTCGGCTGCCATGAGTATTTGGTCACGCAAGGATTCTGCAGGCAGGTCTTCGATCATGCTGCGCACTTTTTCAACCCGTTTTGCAAGCCCGGAGATTTCGCGCGATTTGATGCGTTTGCGAGTTTGGCGCAACAGGGTCTTTTCACTTTTTTGCAGGGATTCCTGAAAGAGATGCAGGGAAGGGATTTCGTGGATGAACTCTGAAATATCTGCCAGCATCACTTGGGTGTCACGCAGATCATCGAGGTCGTCGAGTTGTTCCTTGAGCGAGCGGCGTATCTCTTGAATTCTTTTATGGGAGAAGATGAAGCGTAACAGGTCGAACAAAGCCAGCAGACGGCGAGTGGCCACCCGCAGATCGTGAACGGCTTCCTCCGAGAATTCTGCACGGCAGGTCTTTAGCTCGGCGCGGAATTTTTTCCAGCGCGTTTCGAGAGCTTCCAGTAAAAGGTTTTTTGCATCCATGGGGCTACGAGTCGACCTCAAGTTTCAAACCAAAGATTTCCTGAAAAAGCGAGCGCCGGTTCTGAAACTGTGTGAATTATACAGGTTGTTAATACCCCCCTGTTAACAACAAGTAAAGAAATCAGCGGCTTAAACGCCTCTTAACAAGCTGTTTCCAGCCACTTAATCCACGCTGATTAAACTCACAGGAAACCACGGAGAAGCCCTCATGAAAAAAGTCCTGTTTATTTGCGGTTCACTGAATCAGACCACCCAGATGCACCAGATCGCCGCCCACCTCAAGGAAGAGGCGGGTTGTTATTTCACCCCTTACTATGCCGACGGGATCGAAGATTTTGCCGCCCGCATGGGCTGGCTGGATTTCACCGTCCTGGGCGGCAGGCACAGGCGGGAAACCGATTCTTACCTCGCACAGAACAGGCTCAAGGTCGATTTGCGAGGCGAAGGCCATTCCTACGATTTGGTGGTGACATGTAGCGATCTGGTCATCCAAAAGAATATCCGAAAAAAACGGATTGTGCTGATTCAGGAAGGCATAACCGAACCCGAAAGCTTCATGTTTCATTTGGTTAAATGGCTCAAACTGCCGCGCTATCTGGCGAATACATCCACCAACGGCTTATCCAATGCCTACGATTTATTTTGTGTGGCTTCTGAGGGCTACGCGGAACACTTCATCCGAAAAGGTGTGCGGCCTGAAAAGATCGCGGTGACCGGTATTCCCAACTTCGACTACATGGACTCTTTTCGCCACAATCCATTCCCCTACCATGACCATGTCCTTGTGGCAACCACACCCTTCCGCGAGACCTTTCGCTATGATGACCGGGCCGCCTTCATCCAACGATGTGTGGAGATCGCAGGCGAACGCACATTGATCTTCAAATTACATCCAATGGAGAATGCACGGCGTGCCATCCGTGAGATCAGCACTCATGCGTCCGATGCAATGATCTTTACCCACGGCAATGTCTCACACATGATTGCAAATGCTTCGGTGGTGATCACGCAACAATCCACATCCACCTTTGTGGCGGTGGCGCTGGGCAAAGAGACATATTCCAACCTGAACCTCAATCAACTTAAAAAGCTGATGCCCGCGCAAAACGGAGGCACTTCTGCCGGGCAGATCGCCCGGCTGTGCGCGCGGCTGCTTTCCGCGCCGGAACTCCGCTTGGAGGGCAGCCGCGCGAAAACGCGCCGTCCGCAGGCGCTGCCGGAACGTCCGTAAGATTAACGACCTTGCATACATGTTTACTGGTTGTTAACTGGTTCTTAAGTCCATAATAAATAGAAGGAAGTATCATAAAGCCATGGAAACAATTACTGCATCTGTTTTGCTTATCTCCCTTTTGACCATCTTCGGGGTCGATGCATCGCGCAAGCGACAGGAGTTTCTCGAAAAGAAATCATCCGGTTTCTGGCAGAGAAACTCAAAGGGTCACCGCTCTGGAACTCAAACCACTGCATAATTCGTTTTTCATTCTTCTCCTCCTTTTTTTGCCTCCACCCGCTCTAGTCAGCGGGTGGAATTCTTAACAAGAACAACACATTTCATTCAAGCCGTTTTAACACTACCTGATTAGACTTTGAAACCATATGAAACTTTGTTTCGTATTAAATGTCTAAAGAAGTGAAGAAACGGAGAATTCAATGGGACTCGCAGATTTACACATGCATACCATTTACAGCTACGATGGCACAGCCACCGTTCCCGCTGTTTTGCGCCGCGCGCGTGAACTTGGATTAAATGTCATCGCCATCACCGACCATGACGAAATTGCAGGCGCTCTTGAAGCACAGAAACTCGCCTCTCACTACGGCGTGGAGGTGATTCCCGGAAGTGAGATCACCACCGCTGAGGGCGATCTGCTGGCGCTCTTTATCCGGGAAAAGATCAAGCCCGGGCTCTCGCTTATCGAAACCCTGTTGTGTGTACGCGAACAAGGCGGGGTTGCCATCGCCGCGCACCCGATGGCAGGTGGAATGGGCATGAACAGCCTCAAACCCGCATCCATTCTTAAAGCGCTGAAACATCCCCTCGCTGGCAAGATCTTGATTGGCATCGAAGCCTATAACGGAACATCGATTGACCGCATCAGCAATCACTACGCGCGCATCTTCGCCAACACGTTGAACATTGCCCAAACCGGCAACAGCGATGCGCACATCGTGGATACGATCGGCTTTGGCTCGACGGAATTCCCCGGCACCAGCGCCGCAGACTTGCTTAAAGCCTTGTACGAACGGACAACGCGCGTCCGCAAAATGAATGAGTGGAGCCCATTGCGCGTGATAAGCAGTTGGGGATTCCGCTATATCGAAAGCGCGTTCACACGCCTTGCCATGGCACGGGCATAAATACCAATCCCAAAAGCCTTAATGCAAATTTCGCGAAAAGACGAATGACGCAAAAATTTCGCGCTATTCGCCTTGTTCGCGCCGCTCGCGTTAAAGGGCTTTTTCAATATAAAATAGGGTAACAATTATGGAAGAGGAAATACATATCATGACCAAACGAATCCTAGTCACCAACGACGACGGCGTGCTTGCCCCCGGCTTGCTCGCCCTCGCCAAAGAAATGCGAAACCTCGGGGAGGTGACCATCCTCGCCCCAGACCGAAACTGGTCTGGCGGCGGTCACGTCAAAACCTTAGACCGTGCTCTGCGTGTGCGTGAGTTCCGCCTCGAAGACGGCTCCCAAGCCTTCGCCAGCGATGGCGCCCCCAGCGATTGCGTGTCACTGGCATTGCTCGGCTACTTCAAAGAAAAGTTCGACCTCGTCGTTTCGGGCATCAATGCCGGGGCAAACCTCGGTCACGATGTGACTTACTCCGGCACCGTCACCGCCGCGATGGAAGCGGTCATCACCGGCGTGCCTGGTGTGGCTGTCTCGCTTGAACTATCTGAAGGGCATATCGGACCGATTGATTATTCTGCTTCAACCTACGCCGCCCGTGTCGCTGTTGAAAACGTCTTTGCGCATGGCTTGCCTGAAGACACCCTGCTTAATGTCAACATTCCGTTTTTGAAAAAGGAAGAGATCAAAGGGTTCCGCGTCACCCGCCAGGGACTGCGCGTCTATCACAGCCGCCTCGATGAACGCCTCGACCCGCGCAACCGTCCCTACTATTGGATCGGCGGCGACGCACCCACCGGCGTCCCGGAATCCGGCACCGATGTCGGCGCATTATCTGAAGGCTATGTATCCGTCAGCCCGCTGCAACTTGATCTCACAGCCTATCGCGCTCTGTCTGATGTCAGCACTTGGGAATGGAAATAAAAAAAGCTCGGGTCGGGGCTAAGCCCCGACCTGAGCTTTTTAAACACTGGCTTTTAGAACTCGACTTTTCTGTAACGGTGTGATTTGATACGCGCCACAACATGCGGGGATTAACAGCGTCTCAAATTTATTGAGGACAAACGCCTCACCCTCCGCCGATACTTGAATCTGCCCTTCGATCACGGTCAACCCGTGAAAGGACTCTCCTCTCGTCTCGAGGCTGAC
>JAEURI010000045.1 GCA_016789225.1 Anaerolineales bacterium | reverse complement strand
CCCATGCCTTCTTCCACCGGCAAGAGACAGGCACCCGCATCCGTTTCAAGGACTTCCTTACCGATGCAGTGATATTGGACGAGCCCGCCGGGAATGGTGTAACCGTAAGCAGTGCTCATGCCTTGTTGATAGATATCAGGCTGCACAGCCAGGCGTTGACCGGGGTGATATTGTCCGGCGAGATTCTTGCCGACCTTGATGATGGTCAACGAAACTTCGTGACCGAGGCGGGTCGGTTCGACGGTGAGGTTGCGGTTGTAGAGTTTGGGATGACTACCGCCCTGTTTGAGGATCTTCACGTCCGAAAAACAGATGCTGACGGTATCGATGCGAACGAGGATTTGATCGTCATTTGGTTCGGGGATGGAGAAGGGTTCGGGCTTGCCTTCCTTGCCCATGCTTTCCATGCCCGCTCCGTAGAGATTCCATGCAAAACTTTTTTGCGGCAGTTGATGATTCGCCGCGTGGTATTTGTTGTATTTTTCGCCCATAGGGTTTTCCTTTCAGTTCTACACCGGTGGTTGAGTAGGGCGAGTGTTTTTCGAGCCCGTATCGAAACCACCAGTAAATAGTAATGCTCTCAATTAATAGTTGGTTTCGATACGTCCCGCAAAGTTCATGCGGGACTACTCAACCAACGTTTTTTTACATACTCAATGTTTTCTTCACCAACTCGCGCACTTCGCGCGCGGTGGAACATTCCAATGCCTGCTGCGCCAACGGCTGCAACTCAGAATATTTCAAGTCTCTTACCTGCGCCTTGACCAGCGGCACCGATGGGACAGTCACGCTTAACTCATCGATGCCCAAACCGATCAGGATCGGCACGGCATAGGGATCGGAACCTAATTCACCGCAGATCCCTGCCCACTTGCCATGTTTGTGCGCTCCTTCGATGGTCTTCGCGATCAAGCGTAATACGGCGGGGTGCAAGCCATCCTGCCGGGCAGAAAGCAAGGAATTTCCCCGATCCATGGCGAGTGTATATTGCGTAAGATCATTCGTGCCGATAGAAAAGAAATCCACTTCCTTCGCCAACACGTCCGCCATCAACGCCGCAGATGGAACCTCGATCATGATTCCCGCCACGATGCATGGAACCTTCAATTCGATCTCCAATTCATCCAACATCAAACGCGCGCGGCGATATTCTTCGATATCGCCCACCATCGGGAACATGATCTGCAAATTCCCATATTGAGCGGCTCGCAAAATGGCACGCAACTGCTCGCGGAACAACTCCGGTCGGCTCAAACACAAGCGGATGCCGCGTATTCCCAGAAACGGATTTTCTTCATGCTGCATTTCGATATATGGCAGCGGTTTATCCCCGCCTACATCCAACGTGCGGACAATGACCGGCAGCTTGCCCATCGTCTCAGCTATCGGGCGATACACATCATATTGCTCCGCTTCTGTGGGGGCGGTCGTCCGTTCGAGGAACAGGAACTCGGTTCTTAATAGCCCGATACCTGCCGCACCCATCTTCAAAGCTTTTTCTGCATCTGCCAGCGACCCCGCATTCCCGACCACTTCCACTTCATGACCATCCGCCGTGATGGCGGGCGCATTCGCCTGCTCCAACGCGAGGCGGCGTTTTTCCAGCCAGGTATTTCTTTCCTGCTCTGCTGCTTGCAATTCTTCTGGCGAGGGATTGAACGTCACCATCCCATCGCTTCCATTGATGACAATATACGAATCAGTTTCCAATTTCAACACAGACTCATCCACACTAACGATGGCGGGTAAACCCAACGCTCTTGCGAGGATCGCGGTGTGTGAGGTCGGTCCGCCGTTGACGATACAAAAGCCCAGCACAAAATCTTTATTGAAAGAAACAGTATCAGAAGGGGAAAGCTCACGAGCGACAACGACCACCGGTTTATCCGGTAATGCATCGGCTTTATCTTCCGCACCCACCATGATCTTCAACACACGCCTGCCCACGTCGCGCAAGTCATCTGCCCGCGCAGAGAGGATCGGGTCGTTCAGCGCCGCCACAACCACAGCACTATCTTCGATGGTTTCCTTCCATGCTTTCAACGCATCCTGTCCTTTTTGGATACGTTCATGGACCGTCTCGGTCAATTCAGGGTCTTCCAACAAGCCAAGATGCGCATCGAAGATCGCGGCTTCAGCTTTCAGTCCCCTCTCAGTCATTTGGTGATTCAATTTACTGAGTTGTTCACGCGCCCGCGCCAGCGCATCTTGCAGACCCTCCCAGCCGAGGAGCAAGCCATCAGACATTTCATTGATGGGAATCTCCTGATGCTGGAATTGATACACAGGTCCAATGGCGATTCCCGGGGCAGCACCCACGCCTTTCAGCATATTCGCTTTGACAGGTTTGCTTTCAACAGGGGTTTCTTCCACTTTCGGTGAGGGACTCGCAGGTGCTTTATGCTGGGACTCGCTGGCAGATTCACCTTCGCCCAAGCCGGATAAAATCGCCGCCTCGATCTCAGCCGTAGCGGTCTCTTCATCCTCGCCTTTGACTTCGATGCTGAGCTGACTCCCCTTAGACGCCCCCAGGGTCAATACCGAGATCAGACTTTTAGCATTCGCTTTTTTCTCACCATGCCAAATGACAACGTCTGACTTGAATTGTTTTACAAGGTTTACCAAAGTCTTGGCAGGTCGTGCATGTAACCCCGTTTCATTTTGGATCGTGATGTCCACTTGTTTCATGACGAAACTCCATTCCTACAGCAAGGAACTGATCAACCGATAATCTTTATGCTTCAGGCTCCTTACCCAAATGTTTAAGGATGATTTCCGGGTCTGCGGTGTGGATCAGTTCCTTCAGAACGGTTTCATCTTCCACAGCTTCCGCCAGGCTTGCCAATACACCTACATGCTCATCACCTACTGCGGCGATGCCGATTACCAGAAAGACGGGTTCGCCGCCTTCGTCCCATTCCACGCCTTGGGGGAGTTGCAGCACTGAGATGCCGGTCTTCAATACATGGTCTTTGTTCTCGTAAATGCCGTGTGGGATGGCAACCCCGCTGCCTAAATAAGTGGACATGCTGTCTTCACGCTTCAACATGCCGCCCACATATTCCGGCAACACACAGCCTGAACTCACCAATAATTCGCCCGCCTTGCGGATCGCATCCGTTCGGTCGGCGGCAACAGCATTCAGCTGGATACGTTCTACGGAAAGAATGGACATGATTACAGATCCGTGCCCGTGATATCGGACTTGTCCACAAAGGCTTTGACGATGGTTTCAAAGATGGGATCGTTCAGAAAATGATTGAACGCCACAACAACGGCGTTCGGCGCTTTTGCAGCAGCAGATTTGGCAAGTCCCTTATGGACAATGACCAACTGTGCATTGGCGGGAATCTCACGCACCGGTTTGTGGATGACGTTCACATCGGTAACCTGTGCGGCTTTCAATTTTTTCTTGAGGGAATTGACGCTCATTAAGCTGGACCCCATTCCGGCTTCACAAGCAAAGATAACGGTCTTGACATCAGCGGTAGAGATCGACTTGGACATGGCATATTCTCCTTTTGAAAAATGACAGATGCGACTTGTTACGATGTCATTATAGCGCGAGCCGCATCTGCCATTCCCAACCGTATCAGGTCAGCCAACCCAGGCGGGTTGACAGGACAAAACTACAATTATTCAGCCTTCTCTTCCGGCACCGGGCTGACGCGCAGAAGAAGCACACCGACGACCGCGCTGACTACTGCACCGATCAAGACACCGGTCAAAACTGCGAAGTGTTGTCCAGGAGGGGTCACAGCGAGGTAAGCAAAGATCGAGCCAGGAGCAGGAGTGGCAACCAAACCAGCATTGGTGAGTGTGAACCACAGGTCGGCAGAAACGCCACCAGCAATGACAGCCAGAACCATGATGGGGTGGGCAAGAACGTAGGGGAAGTAGATCTCGTGAATACCACCGAGGAAGTGAACGACCATCGAACCGGTGGCGGAGTCCTTGAGCATGCCTTTACCGGCAATGTAGAAAGCAATGAGCAAGCCCAAACCAGGACCAGGGTTGGTTTCGAGCAAGAAGTGGATCGCGCGTCCGCTCTCTGCTGCAGCTGTCACACCTAGAGGGCCTAACACGCCGTGGTTGATGGCATTATTCAAGAATAGAATCTTGGCAGGTTCGATAATGATCGCAGCGAGGGGAAGCAGTCTGGCAGCAACGAGCCAGTCCACAGCGGCACCAGCAGCATTGCTGAACGCCACCACGACCGGTCCGATCGCTACATTTGCGATCAAAGCGATGATCATGCCAAGGATACCGACCGAGAACGTGTTGTAGAGCATCTCGAAGCCGACCGGGATCTTTGATTCAACCGCATCGTCTAATTTCTTGATCGCCCAGCCGCCAAGCGGACCTACGATCATGGCGCCCAACATCATGGGGATCTCAGCGCCGACAATGACGCCCATGGTCGCCACAGCACCCATGACGCCGCCACGCACATCGCCCTGCACGAGCTTGCCACCGGTGTACCCGATCAACAGAGGGATCAAGTACGTGATCATCGGACCAACAAGCGCGGCAAACTTTTCGTTCGGGAGCCAACCGACAGGGATGAAGAAGGCGGTGATCAACCCCCAGGCGAGCAATGCGCCGATGTTGGGGATGACCATTCCCGCTAAAAACCCGCCAAATTGCTGCAATCTTTCTTTCATTTCGCATCTCCTTATAGGACTTATGATTTGCCTGAAAACTCCAGGCACGATTACTACTGGAAGAGTTTGTTTCTCCCTTCCAGATTACAAAGGCAGTCGGAATAACTGCCGGGTAACCTATGTGAAAGAACGGTAATGCTCACAAAATCTAGCGGCCTATGGATAAAGGTATTTAAAGCGGTGTAAATGTGGAGGTTTGGCTTTCGGTTCTAAAAACTGGCCAATAGTGTAAACGATTACATAATGCATGTCAAGGTTTTTGCAAGGCTAAAGTCGTTAATTTACTGAATAATTGAAAAATAATGTCTTTTTTGTTCTTTTCGGCAATAAAAAGTATAATTCAGACCGTTACAACCATAAAATAAAGTAATCGTTTTCATTTATGTTACATCAAAATGGTATAATCTGCCCATGACCAGCATTAAAGATGTCGCAAAAGCTGCGGGGGTATCCACTGCCACCGTTTCCCGTGTGCTTGCAAATAACGCCCCCATCAAACCTGAAACTCGAGACCGCGTCCTCAAAGCCATCGCGGATCTAAATTACCGTCCCAATTTGATCGCACGCAGTTTGCGTGTTCAGAAAAGCGCCAAGATCGGACTGGTCGTTTCCGATATCCGCAACCCATTCTTCACTGCCATCGGCCGCGCCGTTGAAGATGCAGCCTACGAACAGGGATATTCTGTTCTCATGTGCAACACCGATGAGGACCCCGATAAAGAGGAACTATATTTAAATCTCTTACATGATGAGAATGTGGCAGGTGTCATCTTTTCCCCCACACATCAATTCAATATCGATGCGCAGACCTACAACCAGAAAATGCCTTTCGTGATCATCGACCGCGCAGTTGACTCGAGCGATGTGGATATGGTCCTATTGGACAACGTCGCTGCTGCCTACGAACTGACCGAACACCTGATCAACAATGGATACAAAAAACTGGCGGGCTTGTTCGGCGATGCCAGCACCACCGGGCAGGAACGCAGCCGCGGATTTCACAAGGCGCTCAAAGACCACCATCTGACTTCGGTAGCAGCGCATTTCATCGCTCCGCGCATTCAGCAGGGGTATGATACCAGCATGGCTTTACTCAACCAATCCAACCGCCCTGATGCAATCTTCACCAGTAACAGCATGCTCACGGCAGGTGCCTACAAAGCCGTGCGCGACAGTAAATTGAAAGTCCCTGCCGATGTGGCAATCGTCGGTTTCGATGAAACCACCTGGGGTGCGTTGGTTGACCCGCCCGTCACCGTCATTGAACAGCCGACCGAAGAGATCGGGCGCACCGCGACGGAGTTATTGTTCCAGCGCATTCAAGAACCCAGCCGCTCACCAAAGACTGTCATTTTGAAGGGGTCGCTGATCGCGAGAGGGTCGAGTTTAAAGAGCAAGTGAACAGTTATCAGTGAACAGTAGCCAGTTCGGTTAATTTCTCACGGATGATCTTGGAATTGTGACGGACATCGGTGGGAAATTTTTTTAGGAAAAGGAAGGTTTGAATCCGCGAGGCTTGGGGGTGATGGGCAGCCAGTGTTTTGAGCTCATCCAGGACTTCCGAAGTCTTAAGCGATTTTGGAAGTCTGCTCTTTAACTCAACCCACAACACGGGTTCGCCATCCATGCCGACGAGCGCGGTACGATGAACTTGTGGATGTGCGTTGAATATATTCTCGATCTGCTCCGTAAACAACATGCCGTCTTTCGTCTGCACGCGTTGCGACTTCCGCCCGCAATACCACAGCCTGCCATCTTCATCGAAATAACCCACGTCGCCCATGCGGTGGATGATCTCTGCTCCGCTTGCAATCTTGGCAACTCGATTCGACTCTGGGCGATTCAAATACTCCCGCGTCGTGGCCCCGCTGTGAACTGCGATCTCGCCAACGACATTGGATTCCACCGTAAGCGAATCCTGCCACTCGCTAATAGGCTCATCGGTGATGGGAATGATTCGCACGGTCACGCCTTCGATGGGTTTTCCCAAACAGATGCCTGCGCCGTTTAGAGTCTTTTCTTCCAAAGAAAATACTTCGCGGCTTTCGACTTTGGCGATGGGCAGTGTCTCTGTTGCGCCATAGATGCCAAAGAGGTCAGTGTGGTCAGACAATAGGCAACGGAAGCGTTTTTGCAGGTCAATGGTGGCGGGCGCGCCAGCGGTGATGATGCGTTTAAGAGAGGAAAGAAGAATGGATTGAGATGAAGAATGGTTGTTTTCTGCGAAAGAAGAAAGAAGGTCGAGGACGACTGGTGAGGCGAACATGTTGGTGACGTTGAATTTCTGAATTGCAGAGATCACCTTGGCGGGGTCGGTTTTGCCAGGGACGGGGAAGGTGATATCTGGAATGACGGAGGTGACACCGAGGAGGAGATCGATCAACGCATAGAGGGGGAAGGCAGGCAGATCAATTTCGTCGGGAGTGATCTGGAAGGTATTCTTCAGTAATTCAATTTGGGCGGCGAGATTGGCCTGGGTGTAGACCGCACCTTTGGGCAAACCGGTGGAGCCGCTTGTATAAATAATTGCCGCAGGGGAGGCTTCGCGCCGGGGAGTGGGGAGTAATTGGTGAACGGCCTTCCACTTTCCACTTTCCATGTTCGCAATGCTCAAACCGTATTTCACCGATTTCCTCCCCCACCCAAATAAGATACGCAATGCATGGGTCAACCCGTTACCCACGAAAATATCAGGCCTGGATTCTTCATAGATTTCGCGGATTTTTTTGAAGCCAATGGCTGGTTCAACAAGGATGGGGACGATGCCGAATTTGAGCAGAGCCAATGCAAATGGAAAGAAATCTGCGCTGGGAGGAGTTAATAAGGCGGCGGTAAGGCCCGGGGTGAGCGGGCCTGTCTCAAGTCCGCGTAGGAAGCGCTGGGTTTGGTCAAGAATTTCACCGTAGGTGAGGGTCTTCCAGTTTCGTTTATCAAAATATATGAAGGCAGGTTTGCCGGGGTGTGCATGGGCGTTTTGCTCGAACCTATCGAAGAGATTCATGGTCAAAATTGTATCTCTTTGTCCGGATGTTTGTCAGGATTGTATGGTTATGTTTATTACTGTGATTGTTTAGACGAGCGTCCAATAATGAATATGGGGGTGGTGGCATCATCACTGCGAATGGATATGCCGAGCAGCGACTGGTTGAGTTGTAGCATGGAGGTATCTATACCCAAAATGAAATCTATCCGCTCATTTCCGTGAATAAAGCGAAAGGATGATTCCGTTCCTTTTTCACCGTTAGTTCCCAAAGGAGTAATACATGAACACAAAGCCTGTTGAGCAAACTGAACCCATCGAAGATCCCAATGCGATGCTCGAAAAAGCCCTCATCGAAGAATACCTGCAAGAGAAGGGCTATACCCATGAAGATCTTAAGAAACTGCCTGCCAAACTTGTGGAAAAATTGATGAAGGAAGCTTCACAATATGCCTCTTTAAAAATGGAAGAAGTGAAGGCACGGGCGCACTTTGTCAAGGAATTGCATGATGATGCGTCGTCACTTGAGAAATAATGGATAAAAACTGCGCGCTTCATTCGACATCCTGCGTTCGCCTGTGTGACCTGTTCATCGAAGTCCGCCAGCCGGGTGCGGAAGGGAATCCGCTTGAGGTGTTGAATCAGGCCTGAACATTGGAAGCAACTACAGGTCAGGAATGAAGCGAGGATGTCAGCATGAAAACATTGATCGTAGGGCTTGGGAATCCCATCCTTGGCGATGACGGTGTCGGGTGGAAGGTCGTCGAGGAAGTGAAGAAACAGATATTGCCGGATATGCCCGTGGACGTGATCTGTCTTTCGCTGGGCGGGCTGGGGTTGATGGAACATCTCATCGGCTACCGGCGCGCGATTCTGGTGGATTCGTTCGTGAAGGGCGACAATGATGAGCCCGGTTCGATCCTGATCTTGAACTTGAAAGACCTGCCGAATTATTCAGCCTATCACACTGCCAATGCACACGATATCTCGCTGCAAAATGCGATCGAAATGGGCCGGGGAATGGGCGCGCAACTGCCAGGTGAGGTGGATGTCGTGGGGATTGCCACGGATCGCATTCATGAGTTCAGCGAGACTCTTTCTCCGCCAGTCGCGGAAGCCGTCCCATTTGCGGCCAGAGTGGTGATCGACCTGCTGATACAGATGCAGAAACGCAAAGAGGAATATCAAATGCAGGCCT
>JAEURI010000017.1 GCA_016789225.1 Anaerolineales bacterium | reverse complement strand
CTGCAAGAACCTCTTTTTTATTATCGTCTGCAAATATGAACACCAATTGCTCACTTGCTCTTGGAGGTTTAGACAGCAAATACTCGTTGATGATCAGACCGGAAGATTCAGGAGTCGAGGTTGGCGGCACCACTGTCAGCGTCTTGGTTGGAATAGGTATCGGTGAAACAAAGGCCAGGGTGGGTGTTGCAATCTCCGGTGGCGAGGAAGCGGGCAGGCAGCCTGCAAAGATAAGGATACCTATCCACCATAAACGAAAAAGTTTCATCATATTTCCTCCAATCACAATAAATCCCAATCCTTTTATTCGTTGTTAAGTAGTCGGTCGAAATAGATTTTATAAACTCTTTCAGACCACTACTTACAATAGGATTGTAGGGTGTTCAAATAAGAGGGTCAAGTGACATTCCACACAAACGATTGAGTCGATGAAATTGCAAGGCTGGAAAAGAGTCAGCCTCAAATTTTATGACCAATGGGCCTTGAATTCCCCCGTAAATAAATGTACACTGTCCCTATGCCAAACCTTTCCAAGACCGGCCAACTCAAGGAACTCGAAGGGCGTCACAAACTATTGTTGCGCCTCGTGGAATTAAGCGTGACGTTAAACTCCACGCTCGACCTTGAAGAATTGCTCCAGTTGATCACCGCCACCGCCACTGAATTGCTGGAATGTGAAGCTGCGTCGATTTTGCTGTACGACGAAAAAAATCCGCGCCTCTTCTTCGCCGCCGCCACCGGCTCGGACCCTGCGAAGCTGGCCGAAATCCCGGTGCCTATCGACAGCAGCCTGGCTGGGACGATCTTCCGCACGAACAAGCCACTCATCCTCAACAACGCCGAACAGGACCCGCGCCATTACGCCCTCGTTGCCGACCACATCAAGTTCAAAACCAAGACCCTGCTTGGTGTGCCCATGCCCATCAAAGACCAGACCATGGGTGTTCTGGAAGCGGTCAACAAACGTGAAGGCGGATTTACCGACAGCGACGTAGCCATCCTCTCGGTCATCGCCGCACATGCCGCGATCGCCATCAACAACGCGCGTCTGCTGCGTGCCGCACAACAGGCCCTGGAAAAGGTGAGGGTTACCAACCAGATCAAAAGCAATTTCCTTTCGCTGGCTTCCCACGAACTGCGCACTCCGCTGGGCATTGTCATCGGATACGCCACCTTCCTGCAGGAATCGGCCCGGGGTGACTCGACCGAACATGCCAACCAGGTACTCGGCGCCGCCACTCAAATGCGCCAGCTCCTCGACCAGATGAACAACCTGACCTTGCTGCAGGCCGACGAGATGGAAATGCGCCTGATGAAGATCTCCATTCAGGATGTATTGAACTTTGCCATTGATGAGATCAAATACTCCGCCGCACGGCACGACATGCAGCTGGTCTTTGCATTCCAGGACGAGCCCATCCTCGTGAATGTCGACCCCGAGAAGACCAGCCTGGCCTTCGTCAACCTGCTCAACAACGCCATTCGATTTTCGCCAGATAAAAGTGAGATCATCATCGGAGCGGTCAGCCAGGGCAGTCAGGTGCTGGCCTGGGTACAGGACCACGGCATCGGAATCCCTGTAGATAAACTGCACAAGGTCTTCGAAGAGTTCTATCAGATCGAGCCTCCGAACACACGTCATCATGGCGGGTTGGGCATTGGTCTCACCATTGCCAAGGGCCTGATCGAAGCACAGGACGGGCGGATCTGGGCTGAATCCGAAGGAAAAGGCCAGGGCACAACCTTCAAGGTGATGCTGCCGGGCGCAAAAGAGTAGCCCGGTTATCCTCGTCTCTTCATTGACATTCCCCCCTCCCTCAGGTAGAATAGCCGTCGCCTTTTGAACGATGGGCCTGTAGCGCAGTTGGGAGCGCGTCTCAATCGCACTGAGAAGGTCAGGGGTTCGAATCCCCTCAGGTCCACTATGTTCAGAAAAATTATTTACCCGGGCCCATAGCGCAGTTGGGAGCGCGTCTCAATGGCATTGAGAAGGTCGGGGGTTCGAATCCCCCTGGGTCCACACAAAACAGTACATCAAACGTAAGTTTGATGTACAACAAAAGTCAAAGCAGGAGTAGTAGGTCATCCCGTCAGCGAGTTGGGAGAGTGAGGTGGAAGCCCAACACCAGTGTCCGCGGGGCACTTATAAAGACCGAACTCGCCTGACTGCCCGCAAGGGCGACTGCGCTGGTGAAATTCCATGGAAAGTGGAAAGTAGTCTGCGCCGGGTTTGCCCGTTATTGCATGCAAAGTGGTATCGCAAGATTAATCTTGCGGTACAAACCGGGTGGTACCGCGGAGGAAAACCTTCGTCCCTGATGTGGATGAAGGTTTTTTTGTTTAAGTTGGAGATTGCTTCGGGCTGGGTCTCGATACGAGCGAGAAAAGCACTTGCTCTACTCGACCACCAGCCCTCGCAATGACATGAAAACCATGAAAGGAGGCACGCATGAACATCAAAAGGAATTTCTGGAAACAGGGGCCCTTGCTTGCGGGTCTTCTTCTAGGCTGTGTCCTATAGGTCAGGCTAAGTGCCCGTAGGGTATGTAGCCTGACGGATTTTCAATAACAAACACTTGGCGGGTTTCTAACCCGTCCTACGAAAATAATTATGAGGTAAGAATGACGACTCCAAAAAAGAAAGTTACTAAAAAGACAGCTGTCAAGAAACCGGCGGCGAAGAAAGTAACGAAGCCCGCTGTGAAAAAAGCAACCAAACCCACAGCGAAGAAACCGGTCAAGAAGGCGAGCCAGCCTAAAGTTAAGAAAGAGGCGGTGGTTAAATCCAAGGCGATCATCCCTGCGCCGAAGGCTGCCATCACACCAGTGACCGAGAAGCCAAAGGCAATCATCCCAGCAAAAGCGAAAGAGGAGAAGAAGATGAAAGACCTGTCTTACAACCCTGGAAACATCGAGAAAAAATGGCAGGCGAAATGGGAAGCGGACAAGTTGTACCGCGCGGTCATTGACAATAGCAAGCCGAAACATTATGCCTTGACCATGCTGCCCTACCCCAGCGGCGACCTGCACATCGGCCACTGGTTCTCTATGACGCCGCCAGATGCGCGCGCAAGATTCAAACGCATGCAGGGATACAACGTCATGTTCCCGATGGGATTCGATGCGTTCGGTCTGCCTGCGGAAGGCGCGGCGATCAAGCACAATATCCATCCGAAAATATGGACATATCAAAACATCGAGCGGATGCGGGTGCAAATGCGCACGATGGGTGCGATGTTCGATTGGGAACGCGAGGCCGTCTCTGCCGACCCCGAATATTACAAATGGACGGAGTGGTTCTTCATCCAGTTATACAAACACGGATTGGCATATCGCAAGAAATCTGCTGTGGATTGGTGCCCGAAGGACAACACGACCTTGGCGCGCGAGCAGGTCAAGGGTGATGACCGGGTGTGTGATCGCTGTGGTACGCCGGTGATCAAAAAGGAACTGGAACAGTGGTTCTTCAAGGCAACAAAATATGCCGATGAATTGCTGAGCTTCGAAGGCATTGACTGGCCCGATTACATCAAGACATCGCAAACGAATTGGATCGGTCGCAGTGAGGGCGCTTCGGTCATCTTCAAAACGGAGTCTGGTGACCCCATTGAGATCTTTACCACCCGCCCGGATACGCTGTGGGGCGCGACCTTCATGGTCATGTCGCCGGAGCATCCGCTGGTGGAAAAGATCACCACTGCGGAGAACAGAGAAGCTGTCAGCGAGTATAAGGCGCAAGCGGCGAAACAGACCGACATCCAGCGCGAGGCGAAAGATAAAGAGAAGACCGGTGTCTTCACGGGCGGGTATGCCATCAATCCGGTCAATGAAGAACGCATCCCCATTTGGGTGGCGGATTATGTGTTGATGTCGTACGGTACGGGTGCGATCATGGCGGTGCCTGCGCACGATGAACGCGACTTTGAATTTGCGCGCAAGTTCGGGTTGAAGGTGATCCCTGTCATCCAGCCTGAAGGCGTTGAATTAAACGGCGACACAATGGAAACTGCGTATCCGCATGAAGGTGTGATGGTCAACTCAGGTCCATTCAATGGGACACGCGCCACGAACGACAAAGGCGTGAAGAATCCCGCCATCAAAGCTGTGGTCGAATGGCTGGAACAAAAAGGCATCGGCAAGATGGATGTCAATTATCGGTACCGCGACTGGTTGATCTCGCGCCAGCGCTTCTGGGGCGCGCCGATCCCGATGGTGTATTGCGAAACCCACGGTTGGAATCCTGTGCCCGATGATCAACTGCCTGTGTTGTTGCCTGACGATATCACCGAATGGAAACCGACCGGCGAATCGCCTTTGAAGTTCCACCCGACCTGGAAGGACTCCACTTGTCCCGTCTGCGGCGGATATGCCATGCGCGAAACCGACACGATGGATACGTTCATGTGTTCGTCGTGGTATCACATGCGCTATCTGTCGCCGAAAAATGACAAGGCTCCGTTCGATGATGCGGAATACAATTACTGGATGCCCGTTGACACCTACACAGGCGGTAGTGAACACGCCAACATGCATTTGCTTTACTTCCGTTTTTTCCATAAGGCGCTGCGTGATATGGGTATCACAGAGGGCCCTGAGCCAGTGATGCAATTACGCAATCAGGGCATGGTGCTGGCAGAGGACAACAGCAAGATGTCTAAGAGCAAGGGCAATGTGGTCGCGCCGGATGTGTTGGTGCAGAAATATGGCGCTGACACCGTGCGTGCCTATTTGATGTTCTTCGCGCGCTGGCAGCAGGGCGCTCCCTGGGACTCGCATGGCATCGAAGGGACAGCCCGCTGGATCCGCCGCGTGTGGACTCTGTTCACTGACCCCTCCTCCACGCCGGGAACTGCCTCTGACGAGACGAAAAAGAATCTACGCCGAAAAGTTCACCAGACCTTGAAACGCGTGACTCGTGATTTCGAGAACTTCGAGTTCAATACCGTCGTCTCTTCATTGATGGAGTTGTTGAACGAGATGTACAAGGCACGCGAAGCCGGAGCCGCTGGTTCCCCTGAGTGGAAAGAGACTCAGGAAATTTACTTAAAGATGATGGCACCTGTCGCTCCGCACATCACTGAGGAATTATGGACGGAACATCTGGGCAAGCCCTACTCCATTCACCAACAGCGTTGGGCGCAAGTAGATGAAGCCGCCGCTAAAGATGATGTGATCGAGATCCCTGTCCAGGTCAACGGCAAAGTGCGTGACCGCATCACTGTCCCTGCCGATGCGAGCGAGGATGAGATCAAGTCTGCGGTCATGGCGAGTGAAGCCGTCCAAAAGCATTTGGAAGGGAAAGAGCCGCGAAAGGTGATCGTGGTCAAAGGCAAGTTGGTAAGTTTGGTGGTTTAACCGCACACCGAATGGAAAAATCCCTGAAGGTTCGTGACCTGCAGGGATTTTTTATTTACTCACTTTACGCAGTGCGGTGAGAACCTCTACGCTGCCTCAGGGAATCGTAAGGTGAGTTATTTTTACCCGAAAAAAAAACAGCCTCCGCGTTGGATTTGTAATTCTTCTGCAATGCCGCCGCGACTCGAAAGCCAACCAGTGAGCATACAATGAATAGGAGTCAAGGTGTACCTATGAAAACCAGATTCCTATTTCAAATCATTGCCGTGGTCGTACTATCCTTCAATCCAATGGGCGCAGGACGGTCTGCGGCAGCCCGCACCGATACGCCCACCGTTTCCACGAGCATTAATCCGGCAAGCATAAGTGTGAGCGAAAGCGCAACTGCCACGGTCAGCTTGAACAACGTCCCTGCGGAAGGCTATACAGGCGCCGAGTTCGTTTGTGTCTATGACCCTTCCGCTGTGGAAACTGGAAACGTGCTAACGACCAGCTTGTTCGGAGCTGACGCTGTCGTTGCGGTCAACCTACCGCAGGCCGGAACATTCATTGTCGCCATTGCGGGCAGTAATGGAAATAAAGCCACCACAAGCGGAGCTGCGTTCACTTTCAATGTAAAAGGTCTGATTCAGGCACAGACGACGGTCGAATGTACTGTGCGCGTCTCCACCGGGATCGACGTCCTCACGCCTCTGCCCTCAACTGGGGCTGGTCTCACCATCCTCAGCCCAACGCCCACCCCGACCGAGACTCCAAACTGGGTTATCTTCAGAAATCTTAAATATGGCTTTGAGTTCAAGTACCCGTCACAAGGTCAGCTATTAAGCGGCAACACAGATAACTACGCCCGCATCAACCTGCCGTTCGTTCCAGGTACGAACCTGAGCGAGAAATATCTGGAGGTCATCGTCGCGGAGAATGTGAGTCTCTGCCAAAGTCCCCTGGCCACCAACTCCATGCTCATGACGTCGGAAGCCGTCGTCATCAACGGCATTCCCTTTTTGAAAGAGACCGGGGAGGATGGTTCGGCTGGTCATCTTCACAAATGGATAGCATATTCCACAACCCACAATAATGCCTGCATCAGCCTGGATTTTATTTTCAACATCATCAACCCGGGTGTCTTCCCCACCCCGCCGCCTCTATTTGATGAAGCCGCTGAGTCGATTGTCTTTGGGCAGATCGTTTCAACCTATTCTCAATGGCTGGAACTGATCCCCACTCCCACGCCTACCTTCATCTTCACCCCAACTGCCTCACCCACAGCAACCAACATCCCCAAAACGACTCTTTACGGGCAGGTCATCGCCAGCAAGGTGGTCACCGTGCGTTTATACAACCCGGACCAAAGCCTGGTCGCCGCAGTCAATGCCAACCCGGATGGAAGTTTCCTGTTCGAGGTGCCCCCCGGAACCTATTCGATCGTCGCCACTGCCAATGGATTTCTCCGCGCGCAAGGGACGGTCACACTTACAGGCGGCGCTCAATCCATGCCCGTAATCTCCCTGCCCGCCGGGGATATCGACGACGACAATTCGATTGACCAATTCGATGCCATGACCATCGGCTTTAACTACGGGCTTTCCCAGCCTCCCGGCGCTGACCTGAACAACGACGGTATCATTAATGCCCTCGATCTGGAACTCCTGGCCCAACACTATCGCAAAACAGGTCCGGTTGTTTGGCAGTGATATTTTCCTGGTCAAGCAATCGGCTGGTCTTGTAGTTTGCCCCTGAAGGTCTTGCGTCTTTCAGGGGTTTTTCATATTCATGCCGCCTCATCACTGGTCGTATAATCTGACCATGCCCACCGTCCAGCTCTTCATCACCTGCCTGACCGACTCCTTCTTCCCGAAAACTGGTGAAGCCGTCGTAGAGATTCTCCAAAGCCTCGGCCTTGACGTGGATTTCCCGCAAGACCAAACCTGCTGTGGACAGCCGCAATTCAACGCCGGTCTGCGCAAGGATGCAAAAGAGATTGCCAAGCATACGATACGAGTATTTGAGAAACCTCTAAGGTCTCTTAAGACCTCGGAGGTCTTGCCGGATATCATCACCCCTTCCGGCTCATGTGCCCATCACTTCAGACATAATTTTTTGGAACTCTTCGAAGGCGACGCGGAATGGTATCCGCGTGCGGAGGCATTGAGCAAACGGGTATATGAATTCACTGAATACCTCGTGGATAAACTCCACGTCACCGACCTCGGCGCAACATGGAATGGCTTGCTCACCTATCACCCCTCCTGCCACACCCTGCGCGGAATCAATGTGGACAGGCAGCCGCGCATGTTACTGCAAAACGTCAAAGGGGCGACTCTCGTCGACTTGCCTAACGCAGAAGAATGCTGCGGCTTCGGCGGCGTGATGTCCGTCGAGCACCCGGAGCTATCGGCAGAGTGGTTGAAGCGCAAAATCTCCAATCTCGAATCTTCAAATTCCCCCACTCTAGTGGTCACCGATGCAGGCTGTCTGATGCACATCATGGGCGGACTGCATCGACAGGGCAAAACGCAAAAAGTAGTTCATATTGCAGAAGTGCTTGGAGGGCGACATTAATGTTGCCCTCCCTCTCATTGCTCCCTTAAACGGGGGTTGAAGATCCGGTCCAGCGCAAAGCCGAGGAGGGCGAAGCCAAACCCTGTCAGCAGGAGAAAGGCCAGGGGTTCCAGCACCCAGTGATAATGTCCGCCGAGAAGCGCATTTCCGTCGAAGGCATCGCGCAATATTTTTCCCCAGGTAGGCAGGCGCGGATCGCTTAATCCCATCAAGGCCAGCGAGGCTTCAAGGAATACATAGCCGGGGACGAGAGTCACCATTTGCGGAATGAGTGTGGGCAAAATGCGCGGCACAAGATAACGGAAGATAATGCGCCAGTTGCCCGCGCCATAGGATTGCGCCGCTTCGATATACGGAAGCTCGCGGAACTGCAAAAAGATGGCGCGATAACTTTTGATGGCATTGCCAAAGATGCTCAACAGGATGGTCACACCCAGGATGAGCCAGATGTTGCGTTCGTAAAGCGCCGCCACCATCGCAAGCACGGGGAAAAGCGGCAGGATCATATTGACTTCGGTCAGGCGTTGAATGAGCGCGTCCACCCAGCCGCCAAACCAGGTGCCGATGGCTGCAATGATCATCGTGGTGATGGTCGAGCCGGTGACGGCAAGCAGACCGAACATCAACGCGATGGGCAAGCCCCACACAAGCGGCATGGCAAGGTCACGGCGGTATAGATCTGTCCCCGCCCAGCCGTACACTTTTCCATATAAGACCACACGCGCTTCCATTGTGGCATTCGGTTCGAAGTGAACCACATCCACCAACAGGTGATATTGGCCCGGGTATGGCTTAGGGTTTTCAAGGCTGCCATTGCTGAACAAGAATTGCTGCGGGTAAAGTGTTTTGAGCTTTCTTTGAAGGATATCGTCCTGCGAAAGGTAATAGGATTTCGGGTCCTGCAAAATGAAGGATTCCAGCGAAGTCTCGACTCCATTTGGCGAGACCAGCGTGAGCGAGACCAGCGGTGGTTTGGATTCGAAAGACGGTTCCAACGCAACCAGCAGATCCTGCGGGAAATCAATGTAGTATGGGTAATCGAGCGGGAAACTCAACTGCTGAAGGAACAAGCCTCCATCCTGCGGCTTGAGCGTTTCCTCCGCGCCTCCCTCGCGACTGTCGAGAATCAGCGTTTCAGGGAGCTTGTCCTTGCGGAAATAGTTGATCCACGCGGGCGGCACGAGCTGAGGATTCTCTGTCCAGTCGTAGTCCTGTCCGCGCCAGATGCGGATGGCGGTTTCAGACGAGGTGGTCGCAGAAATATAAATGGCCGCGCCGATCAAAACCAGGATCAACAACAAGCCGATGACTGCCGAAGGATACCGCCCGATCTCGCGCGCAGCAGACTTCGATGACGCCCACGAATCCTGCAGACTGGCAATAAAATGCGAGAATTTAAAACGCACCGATGTGGTCGATCTTGTCTTGACGGCTTTTTTTCTAGGGATGAAAAGGCTGCGCACAAATTCAAAAAAACCGCCGCTGACATTGGAGGAGACCCTGCCGCTCAGGTCGATCTTTACGCGCGGATCAAGGACGGCGTAGGCAATATCCAGGATCAGTACTGTCATCGCGATCATGTAGGCATAAACGATAGTGAAACCGACAATGACCGGCGTATCGAAAAGCATGATGGCATTGAAGAAGATCAACCCCAAACCGGGCCAGTCGAAGACCAATTCGAGCAATACCGAGCCCGACCAACTGCTGATAAGCAGGAACGAGAAATTCGTCAACAAACTGGGCAGAGCCGGGCGCAGAAGATATTGCGTATCAATAATCCGGCGGGGAAGTCCGCGCGCACGCGCCATCTCCACATAATCGTCATGAGAATAGATGAGAAAGAAGGTCCGCCAGGCATAAACGCTTTGAAAGAACGAGCCGAGGAAGATGGCTCCCACCGGCAGGATCATATGCTTAAGGATGGTCAACACCGGCCCATTCGCGGCGTTCTCCACAGGGTCAGTACCATACATGCCCCCGAACGGAAGCCAGCGCATTTGAGCGGCAAAGACGAAGATCAAGACCACGCCGTAGAACCAGGACGGGGCCGAGGAAAGAGGCGAGAGCGTCACCGTCAATACATCCAGCCAGCCGCCATGTTTGTGTGAGATGACCAATGCCACCCAAACACTTACAAAAAATAGAAGCAGGTTTGCCGTGGCAAAAAGCAGCAGTGTGTTTGGCAGGTTATCGAGCAAAATATCCCTGACGAGGTTGCTGTCGATGCCATAGCGGCGGCTTGCCATGACGCTGGCTTCACCCAGGTTGAAGGTCATGCCATTCTTGAGCCAGATAAAAGTCCGCAACAGGAAAGGCTCGTTGAGCCCCTTTTCTTCATACATGGCCTGACGCCCCTCTTCGATCAGCCGCAGACGGTCTTCGATAGGCACATCCTTTAACCAGCCGCCGCGCAACATTCCGCTGATATTCTCTTCAATCAGCCCGCGCATGATCTCATCCACATAGCCGCCCATGTTGGCGATGAGAATAGTAAGATACACGGCAATGGCAACCGTGATAAAAAGCGACAGGGCACGCATAAGAGCGTACCCACCAATGCGCCAAAGGGATTTAATTGTAAAGGCCCGTACGTTTGGAAGTTTGTATTCAGTTTCGCTGACGGATGTCGGATCGCTGATCATCAAGTTAATTATATAATGGATTCAAAATTGCCCATGAAAGAGACCTCCCACTATAACTTTGTGAAAATCGGCCATGGAAGGCTGGCCCTCAATCATCGTCCGCGCGGCGTGGATTTTCCACATCTGCGCGAGTCCGGCTGCACGCATGTTGTGACCTTATTGAAGGAAAGTGAAAACGCCGGGCAGATGCGCACCCTGACTCTCGCCTCCAACATGGTTTGGGTCTGGTTGCCCATCCCAAACGGTGACCACCCCGAAGGCGAAGTCCACAAACGCTTGCTGGCCGCCATGCCCAACCTCTCGCAACTGCTGGATGATGGCAGGTCCCTGCTCATTCACTGCTCGGCAGGTATTCATCGCACCGGAACCGTGGCGTATGGATTACTCCGCTGGCGGGGCCTGGAACGTGTTGAGGCGATGAAACTCATCAGCCAAATGCGCAAGGAGACCGCCGATGGTATGATGGAAAAGCGAATGCGCTGGGGCGATGAAAATGCAAGACAGGTCGTGCAAAAGAATAGATCGTGGATCAATTCCATCCGAAGCTTCATCCGTCAGTTTATTCCGTAGGAGAAGGGAATATGGGTTCAAAATCCGCAAAATATTACGATGACATCTACGCTGCCAACAGCAAGGATTATCCTGCCGAAGCGGGTCTAACGCATCAGATCATTCAACAATACAAAATATCCAGCGGAAACTCTCTGTTGGATGTCGGCTGCGGTACAGGCATTCACGTAAATTTATTGAGAAAACATTACCAGGTCGAAGGGCTGGACATTGACCCATATATGCTGCATGAAGCGCGGCGGAACCATCCCGGCATTCGCTTTCATCAAGGGGATATGGTGGATTTCAGGTTGGAAAACACTTTCGACGTCATTGTTTGCCTATTCAGCGCCATCGGGTACGTCAAAACAAAGCCGCGCCTTCACAAAGCCATAAAGACCATGGCAAGCCACCTTAATACTGGCGGGGTTTTACTGATCGAACCATGGTTCACGCCCAGTCAATGGCACACAGGGCGTTCCTTTACCACTTTGTCCAGCAAGCCCGATACAAAAATCTTTCGCATGAGCTACAGCCGTCGCAGGGGAAATATTTCCATCATCGAATTCCAATACTTGATCGGTACTTCAAAAGGTATTGAACATGAGAAGGAAATCCTCGAACTCGGCTTGTTCAACAAAAAAGATTATCTAAACGCATTTCGACTGGCAGGCCTGAAAACCTTTCACGACCCGCAAGGCCTGGACGGGCGCGGCTTGTATATCGGGATAAAAGCATGAGCAACCAGACCTTCCGCGCGCGCATCCGCGAATCCATCCAAAATAAAACCCTCCAAACCGCATTGGATAACAACACCGAACGCCGACTCAAAGGCAAGGCCGCCGCCTTCGAATCGATTCCCGACTGGCGCGAGAGGCGTCAGCGTGCGCATCGCGTCCGCGCGGATGTGATCGACCATCTCGATGCTTACCTCAACCAATTTATTGCCAACGCCGAAGCCAACGGCATCATCGTCCACCACGCAAAGGATGCCAAAGAAGCCATCAACATTATTCTGGAAATCAGCAGATCAATTACAAAGTACCGATCACCAAAAACCCTCATCGCCAAATCCAAAAGCATGGTCAGTGAAGAGATCGAACTTAACCATGTACTCGAACAGCACGGCATTGATGTCGTCGAAACCGACCTCGGCGAATACATTGTGCAATTGCGGCATGAGAAACCGAGTCACATCATCACACCGGCGGCACATCTCAAGAAGGAACAGGTGGCCCAACTCTTTCACGAAAAGCTCGGCATTCCCTACACCGAAGACATTCCGACCCTTACCGCAACGGCAAGAAAAGTTTTGCGTGAAGTCTTCCTCACCGCCGACATCGGCATCAGCGGAGTCAACTTTGGCGTGGCAGATACAGGCGGCATGTGTATCGTCACCAATGAGGGCAACGGGCGCATGGTCACGACCATCCCCAAAACACATATTGCGCTCATGGGCATGGAACGCCTCGTCCCCAATCTCGATGACCTCGCGCTCATGCTTTCACTCCTGCCGCGCTCTGCCACCGGGCAAAAGCTCTCGGTCTACACCCAATTGCTTCACAAACCCATGCCCGGGCAGCAACGTTACATCATCCTGCTCGATAACGGACGAAGCCGCCTGCGCAACTCGCCTCTCAAAGAGTCACTTTATTGCATTCGCTGCGGCGCGTGTCTTAATGCCTGCCCCGTCTTCCGCGAGTTGAGCGGCCATGCTTACATCGGGCGCGATCTTTCGATTGCGCCGTATCCCGGTCCCATTGGAAGTGTCATCTCGCCTGGATTGTTCGGAGAAAATTATTTTCAACTTGCACAAGCCTCGTCATTATGCGGCGCATGCAAGGAAGCCTGCCCGGTGGATATTGACCTGCCGAAGTTGCTTACAAGAGTTCGGGCAGGGCAAAGTCCTAAAGACGATGGACGACAGACGATGGACTATGGAGCGAGTCTGGCTTGGTCAACGAGATTTTTCCTCAAGGCATTCGCCCGACTCGCGACTCGGCCGAAGTTGTTTGCCCTCTCTCAAAAATTCGCTGCGCTGGGAACGCATCTCCTCTCGCCCCGCTCGCAGTGGATGCGCCTGCCCGCGTTTACCGGCTGGGGCTACAGCAAGGATATGCCGCGATTTGCAGGGAAGACGTTTAGAGAGCGCTTTATGGAATCCGACAGCAAGCTGTCGGCGATAAATGTTGAAAAGGAATTTAACAACCCTATCGATCTTCAACCCATGCAGGAGTATACCCCTTCGGGGCACTTAGCTCCTGCACTCCATAATATGAACGACCAATTCACCACCGAACTCACCGCCCTCTCCGGCAATGTGTATCAAACAAACAACCCAACGCAATCCATTATCGAATATCTAGTATCGAAGAACGTCAAAAGAATTTACCTTCAACCAAACGTGCTCGATGAATCTCTTTTGCGCCAGGCAGGCATCGACTTCACCCACGACCCCGACCCGACACTCAGCGTCGGTGTGACGAAGGCCTGGGTGGGGCTGGCAGATACCGGGTCCGTGTTGGAAGCGGATGAGGAACTGTACGGGTCGTTGCTGCCTGAAGTCCACATCACGGTATTAAGGTCAAAGGACATTCTTCCGTCACTGCCCGATGCCATGCAAGTGGTAAAAGGCAAAAATGCGGTCTTCATCACCGGGCCTTCGCGCACAGCGGATATCGAGATGACGTTGACCATCGGCGTGCATGGCCCGAAAGAGCTACACGTGTTTGTAGCGCAAAATTAATTGCGCCACGTTTGACGATTCAAAACGCGGGTGATAGAATACAGCCCGCTAAACGCCCCCATCGTCTAGCGGCCCAGGACGAAGCCCTCTCAAGGCTTAAACCGGAGTTCGAGTCTCCGTGGGGGCACTACCAAGTGACAGTCACCTCGGAGGTGACTGTCACTTTTTTGGAGACCCATGTCCTCACCCACCTCTTCACGCGGATTCATCATTGCACTCATCGCCACGATCATTTGGTCTACGACCGGGCCGTTCATCAGTTATTTAAGCAAGACCTATGCCCTGCCTTCGCTGGTGCTCGCCTTCTGGCGCGACCTGTTCGTAGCGTTCGGCATGCTAGTCGGGTTGCTGGCTTTCAGCCGCGGGCGTTTTGCGCTCGACCGCAAACATTGGGGCTTCATGATCTGGTATGGATTCTCGCTGGCGGTCTTCAACTCAATGTGGACATTCTCGGTTCAATACAACGGGGCGGCGGTTGCTACCGTCCTGGCCTTTTCCTCTCCGGCAATGACCGCTGTGCTAAGCCGCATCATTTTCAAAGAGACCTTCAACGGCATCAAGATCATCTCGATCGCCCTGAGTTTTGCCGGGACGATCCTGGTTTCCGGTGCTGCAAACCCCGCCGCGTGGAAGTTGAACCCGCTGGGAATTATCTTTGGTCTGTTGACCGGTTTGATGTTTGCCGTGTACAACCTGCAAGGCAAAGCCGCGGGAGACCGTCACATCGACTCATGGACGGCGTTGTTATACAGTTTCGCTTCGGCTACTTTCTTTTTATTCTTCTTCAACCTCGCCAGTGACCTGTTCATCACCAAACAACCTGCGTTCTCAAATATGCTCTGGCTTGGCAGTTCACTGCCGGGCTGGGGCTTGTTGTTCTTCCTCGGCGTGGCGCCCACATTGGGCGGCTTTGGCTTGTACACTCTGAGCATCCGCTATCTCTCGCCGACCGTTTCCAATCTGGTCGCCACATTGGAGCCGGTCTTCACTGCGGTTTGGTCTTACCTGTTTTTGAGCGAGTTGATGAACGGTGTTCAACTCGGCGGGAGTCTGCTTTTGTTATTCGGTGTGCTCTTGTTGAGGGTTGGCGACAGAAACTAAGAACAGCGGCGGTCGAAAATCGACCGCCGCTGTTTCATTTATGGACGTCCGCCTACAGGCACGCAAGCCAGTTGACTCGAACCTGGCGGGATCTGGCATGTCCCGCTTTGGGGATTGCCATTTCGACCTGTGAACGAACAGGATGAATTCGCCTGTAATGAAGCACATGCGTTGATCGCAGCCTGGGGCGGATCATGGCGGCCTTTCCCATTTCCGTTTCCATTGTGATCGTTATTTCCATTCCCCGGGCCATTTTTATCCTGCGGCTCAGCGGTCGGCTGGGCTGATGAGTCGATCATCACAGTCTCTTCATTGAAGAAGAACACATTCTCCTGGAGTTTGGTCAATTCAGTGTTGCGACGGATGATGTCGGCCAGGCTGGTATTTTGGATCTCTTTGACCAGACGATTCGGCAGAGACGATTGATACCAGAAGCGGTCGCCATCGCGCAGGCGCACGAATTGGTCCACGATAATGGCGGTGAAGGTTGCACCCATGCTGGAATTGGGCAGATGATCTTCAGACAGGCCGCCGATCCACAAGTCGATGTTATCGACATTTCCATAGGTGGCCGCAAGCGAGGCTTGAATTTTTTTATCGGAAGTGATCTGGTCAAAGCTGGTAATACGTCCCAACCCATACGCTTCACGCACGGTATTGTAATCCGCAATGCCATGATCCCTGCCGCGTTGAATGTTGAGCGAGGCCAGGTCGAAGCCGCCCTGCCCCGGCTCACCGAAGAGGAAGTTACGCACATCGTCCACCACGATCGGGTCGATCTCCTGAGCATTGTCGGAGGCCAGATATTTCAGGAGTGGGTCAATGTCCGTTTCGCTGAGCACGGTCGGGTTAAAGAAGGAGGCGCGTAGTTCCATCGCTTCGAAGATCTCTTCGCCGTCGTTATCCAGAAATTCGATGTCATCGCCGAGCATGCTGTGCCCCACGCGGAAGGCCGCCGTGGAAAACTCGGTGGCAATGCCGGGGTTTACATCCGCCCGGTATCCGCTGTAGGCAGGCATGGCATTCTCACCCAGGATGGCAGGCAGGAATTCTTCATAGGTGATCTTTTGAAGTTCTGCGATCACAACGCGGCGCGCATATTGATAGAGTTCCTCATCCGTCCAGTCCGGGTGGCGGTGTGCAGTTTCATCCGCAATGCGGTTGTGCTCGCGCAAAAAGAGCACATGCAGCGACATCAACTCCGGGTTTTCGTTCGCGCGCACATCGCCCGCCAGGAACAACTGGGAGTCATCCACGCGGTGCGCATCGTTTGCGTTCTCAAATCCAGCTGTATTGAACGGCATCAAATTTCCGGCGCTCACTTTCATACGTCCGCCACTGAATTCGCGCAGGGCGGCGGCACGCTCTGCATTCACACCGTACACCTGTGAACCATCCACAAAGGCCGTAATGACATTGACCTGTTCGCGCGGGTTGGTCTTGGAAGTGCCCGTTGCCGGGTCATACTGCGAGCGCGAGAAAAGGATCGTCATTGCGCCTGTGCTGTTGGGGTCGAACCATTCATCGCCCGAAGGGACGATCACAGGCAGAGGCTCGACGGGAGCCGCAGTTCCCGTCAGGTCAATATCATGGTCGAGGAACTGTCCCCAGGCATACACGAAGGCAGTGAAGTCGCGGTCATTGAGAATGCCATCTTCGGGGCTGGCAGAAAATGTATTGCTCACTGCGCGCGCGCTTGGGCGGTCTGCTCCAGCCGGGCGGCTGATCCCATCACCATAATCAACAGGCGAAAGCCTCAGCAAATGCTGGTTCACACTTCCCCATTCGGGGTGGGCTGCATTGTTGCCCCTGCCGTCGAGCGGGATGACCTCGCTGCTGGCATCGCCCTGAGCCGGAGCGGCAAAGTCATTCGAGACCGCGAGCGAAATGTCTGCCCGTTGGGGCAATATCGACTGACATCCCACAACAACAATCGTTGCAACAAAAACCACAAATCTTGAAATCCGTTTCATTTTGATTCTCCTTTTTTGAATTAATAAAATGGCGCGTCCGGGCTACGGATTGGGAGGACCGCCAATGGGAACACAGGTCAATTGGCTGGCATTGGGCGGCGTGGAGCAGGTTCCACTGACCGTTCCATTCGGAGTGTTGACTGAACAGGCCGCACCCAGGCTCAAACCGATACAGGCATTGATCGCTTCCTGCGGCGGCTGTTGACCTTGTCCCTGTTGCCCGCCTCCCGGCTGACCTGTCGGCTGATTCTGTCCATTGGGCTGAGTTTGCCCCGCACCCGGTTGCTGCCCGCCCTCCGCTGATAGTGCGCGCACAGCAGGCGTTCCATGAAAACAACCGACCACATAAGGGAACTCGTGCGTGGCATGGTAGTGATACATCTCCACCATCTGGCCGTCCCATTCGACCCTATGCGTATGACCGTGGCATTCGTCGAGGTCTTCATTGGTGACTTCGCCTCCATCCTCGCCGTAATAGCCATAGATGCCATAGCCATCGAACGCATACCCAACCAAAGAGGAATGCCCGCTCGTGGAGGTATCTTCGATGCAGTCACTCAGGCTGTGATAGTGATAAAAGCCGGACATTTGCGGATGCCCATCACATGCATCCTGCACTTCATGAGCCACGGCATCACGTCCTTCTGCATCAAAGGCGCTGAAGATGACCACACCCGAAAGCATGATGCCCACTTCGCCGCCCACACAATTCGGTTGAGCCGCAGCGGCTGGATTGGCAGGCAGGCTCAATGTGATGGATTGTTCCTGAATGGAATTGGGATTTCGGTCAACGGCATAGGCGTCGTCGCTGGGGTCAACCGGGAAATTTCCAGTGGGGTGATCCGGCAGGTCATTGCCGGTGAAGACTCGTTGATCTCCCTGCAACGTAACGGCAAAACTACTGGGCCAGGTCACAGAGCCATCCACCACAGCTTTCTTTGTGGCGTCCCAGGTTCCGTCGCCGTTCATCCAGTCGCCGGTGCCGGTCGCGCCTCCGCCGTTGAATTGGGTATTGCACGAATAGACATAGCCCACCTGCGGGCTGGTGGAATATTTGCCATCCCCCAGCTCAAGATGCGTCAGGTCGACATCGGAGGTATGAGAATGATCCTCAGTTCCCTCTTCATGGGTATGATCGTCGGCGGCTTCGGTTTGGGATACATCCACTCCCGGCTGGGAATCATTCAATGGGGCAGAACCAGTTGAAGCCGAAGGAAGAGGCGCGTTACACGCAAGGATGACACAAACGATTACAAACAATACGAATAAATTTTTCCTGCTCATGTTAAGTCTCCTTTGGTCGTTTTTTATGGAGTCCCTGGGCAAGCCGATGGATTCCATGGGGATGATCTGATTGTATGGATGTAAAAAGAATGTAATGAGTGTGTAAAATCATCCTTTCCCCACAATTGGCATGCAATGAATCATAAAGACCCATGACGAGCGTCATGGGTCTTTATTTTCGTTACGGCTGGTTGCCGCCAGGTCCGCCCCCGCCTGGGCCACCATTACCAGGACCTCCATTGCCGGGGCCACCGTTTCCGGGACCATCCTGCTGGTGCTGACCATCACCACCTTTGGGCGGTTTGCCGAGCGCGGATTGAAGTTCCTCGGTGGTAATGCCCAGTGACTCCGCAGCTTCATCCAGGTTCGGGCGGCAATCTGTTCCCTGGCCCGGCTGTCCGCTTTGTTCGCTGCCTTCAGCGGGAGCCGCACATTCGGCGGGACGTGCATCCTGCAATGCCTGCTGGAGTTCCTCCACCGTCACGCCGAGAGCTTCAGAGGCATCCTCAAAATTAGACCCACCACCCGGACGATTATCACCGAGGGCGGCTTCAAGTTCTTCAGCAGTGATACCCAAGGATTCTGCCGCGGCTTCGAGATCAGGATGGCAGTCCACATCACTGGCGGGCTGTCCGCTTTGAGCATCGCCGGGGGCAGGGCATTCAGCGGGGCGGGCATCCTGAAATGCCTGTTGAAGTTCTTCCACGGTCACACCTAGAGTTTCGGCAAGGTTTTCCAGGCGGCCAGCGCCCTCGTGCCCACCCTGCATCGGTCCGCCTAGTGCAGATTGGAGTTCTTCCGCAGTGACACCCAATGTTTCAGCGGCGGCTTCAAAATCAGGACGGCAATCCACACCGTTGGCAGGTCGTTCGCTTTGCCCGGTGCCTTCAGCAGGGGCAACACATTCAGCAGGGCGCGAGTTTTGTAAGGCCTGTTGAAGTTCTTCCACGGTTACACCCAAAGTTTCAGCGGCAGCAGTCAAGTCGCGCTCACCTTTAGAGCCGCCCAAGGCAGACTGTACTTCTTCCACGGTCACACCCAGGGCTTCAGCAACGGCATCAAGATCAGGACGGCAATCCACACCATTCGCGGGTTGTGCGGTCTGGTCGGTGGTGCACTCGGCAGGTTTGGCATTCTGCAAGGCCTGCTGGAGTTCTTCCACGGTGACTCCAAGGGCTTCGGCTGCAACGGTCAGGTCACGTTCTCCGCCATTACGGCCGCCTTGATTGAGGGCATTTGAGACAGTCTCTGATTCCGTATTGGCAGGCACATCGGCGACGGATGCTGAAACTCCAGACCCGGTCTGGGCAAGAGCATCGACAGATGCGGCTCCGCACGCGCTGAGGAAAACGGCGAGCAGGGCAACGCAGGATATGAGGAGGTACGGTTTGAATTTCATGTAATTTTCCTTTCTATATTAAAAGTAATTGGTTATGACAGATTGTCGTTAGTGGGCAATGGGATGAGGCTTTTGAAATTTTTCCATATGCGCTCCTTGTGTTCGATCTTGTCCCCATTGTATGGATGTAAAGGGTGATACGAGAGTGTATGAAATCATCATTTCGTTGAAATAAGGGTGAGGTGAATCATAAAGACCCATGACAGTTGTCATGGGTCTTAAGTAGGGGGAATCCGCTAATCAAAAGATATTTGCGATCAACTATTGATTAAGCTCCCAAATCAGGCGCAGCCCTTCGAGCGTGAGCCAGGGGGAGATGAAGTTGATGACCTTGGTTTCCTTCGCGACGACTTCTGCCAGCCCGCCGGTAGCGACGACTTTCATATCGCCTCCCAACTCCGCCCTGAACCTGCTCACCATCCCCTCGACCATGCTCACATACCCGAAGAGGAGTCCGGACTGCATGGCATGGACAGTGTTGCGCCCGATGACAGAGGGGGGCACTTGCAAGTCAATGCGCGGGAGTTTTGCGGCACGCGTATAGAGCGCTTCGGCGGCGAGATTGATCCCCGCAGTGATGGCTCCGCCGAGGTATTCACCGTCTCTGGTGACGGCGTTGAATGTGGTCGCCGTGCCAAAGTCCACCACGCAGGCGGGACCACCATACAGCTTCATCACAGCCACCGCATCACAGATGCGGTCTGCGCCGACGGCTTTCGGGTCTTCATAACGAACTTTGATGCCGGTCTTCACGCCTGCATCCACCACAAGCGGCTCCTGCTTAAGATATTCGCGGCAAGCCTGGATCACGCGTCCAGTCAACGGCGGGACGACAGAAGCAAGGGAAATTCCCTGGATGTCACTGAGAGTCTTCCCGGCATTTTGAAGCAAACCCAAAAACTGCAAGCCGTATTCATCCGGCATACGGTTATGGTCGGTGGCGAGACGCCAGTGCGCGCCAAGTTTGTCGCCTTCGTACAAGCCGAGCGTGAGATTGGTATTGCCGATATCGATGGTGAGGAGCATATTTTTATTTTACTCCGTTCTTTATGAGGTTCGGTTAATCGCGAATGGTTAATAGATCAAGGCGTTGCCGTATAGAAAGGTACCAATGCGTGAAAGATACTATAAATGAAGTTAAAGTTATTGACCATCAGAGCAAAGAGAACCAAGGTAAGCCCAAACTGAACCCAGGCCGCCTCTGCAAGGTCAGAGAATGCCAGGGCGATGAACAAGACAAGAGCATACACCCAATAGGCTGTGTAAAGAAAGAGTTCCGTGCCGTAGAACAGGTGCATAAGGAAGTTGAACCCCAATACGCCTAACAACCCCAACATTAATGGAGTGTGCTTCGATGTCCGCAGGGTTTTGGCGAACATAAAAAACGCGCCTGCAAATAATATCAACCATAGGGCCAGCGGCAGGTTCGATAGTCCGCGGTAGGAGGCGAGATCCCCGGTGCGGACATCGAAGGTTTTGAGATCGATGGTTGGGAAGGGCGGTTTGTCTGATACGGCTTCGATGATGTTCGGGCCGACCACCCCATAGAGCAGGACGGAACGAGCAACAACGTTCAACTTGCGGGTAATGGATTGAGGCTCAGACAAACGAATGGGATCGGATAAGGTCCCTTCGGAAGAGGAGACGAAATTGAATTCAAAGGCAATATCTTCCGGCACAAAGAAGAAGGTGATGAACTTTGGGTAGATGATGTTTGTCGTGACGGTCAACAAAATTCCCAGGGCAAGGACGGTAAGGGCATATTGAACCAGGCGCTTAAGACCAAATTTATGAAAAAACAACGCGATGATCCCCTGAGCGATATTGGTGATGGTGATGCCAAAGAGGAGCAAACCCGCAGGGACAAGAAATGAAAAACGAGTTTCGCCAGATTGAATGAGCAGGAAGAAGAAAATCAAAGCCGCTGCGCCGAAGATGTAATTTTCTGCCAGTGAGCCGAAGAGCAGGTGTGTCGCAGTTGAGCCAAGCAGCACGGCGAATAGAAAGGCATAGGTCTTTGAATTCGTGGCACGTTTGACAAAGAGCCAGGTCATGAAGACACACAACGCCGCAATGGCAGAGACGACGATCATGCCGCCCAAGGCGTAATGTTCACCCATCATGCCGGAGACTAGCCGCACCAACGGACGGATGAGAATGAGACTCAACGGATGTACCGAGCGGTTGATGGGCGCACTTTCCGGGCTGGCAAGGATGGTCATCCACGGGCCTGCGTCCGCTTCGAAGAGGACCGTATTCGTTTCGAGAGCGGGATGGTTCAAGGAACGCGAGATGATGAGTTCGATCAGGAAGAACATTCCGGCGGCGTAGAGGCCGGGGAGGTTGTGAATGAAATAGGAAAGAGGAAAGAAGGAGGAGAGGCGAGTGGAAAGTGGTAAGTGGTGAGTGAGGAGGAAGAGAGATAGAACGATGGAAGCGAACGCGGTGAGGAGGAAGAGTCCCAGCCATTCCTGAGGGACGCGGATATAGTCCGTGATGAACATGGATGGGAATTGAGAAGCGGCAACGATGAAAGCGATCCAAAATACAGGCAGGGAAAGTACAAGAAGGATGTTGAGCGGCCTACTGAGAAAACCATTACGGAATGAGTCTGCGGCGCGTTGGATCAGAAAATAGCCAAGGGTTGTTCCAATCGTCATCAAGGCGGATGTGAACAGGAACATGCCAAACGGAGTACGCAAGACCTCACGTAGAAAGCCAACGGCACCGTAAGTTAAGTTAAGAGTAACGAGAAATGAGAGGAGAAAGCTTGCCCTGGGCCGAGCCGAAGGGTGGCTACTGCGCATCCAGGCGGAAATGGCAGGAAAGGCCTGGTGGAAGAGAATGCCAAAGGCGAGAGCCGGGACGAGGACGAGAAAGAGGCGGTCTGTCAGCGAGGAAAAATCCGAATAGTGGAAAAAGGTCACAGCCAGGAAAAGGCTGGTGAGGAGACCTGTCAAAATGCTGAAGAAGACGCGGAAGAATTTCATCCCCCAATTATAAAGGTGACAGTCACTTTGAAAGTGACTGTCACCTGATTTTTATTCCTTCACTGCCATGATGATTTCGGAGGCCTGGTCATAACGGTGGAACTGGGGCATCATGTAGATGCCGCTTGCCCAGCCTTTGATGCCTTGAATTAATTCAACAGCGAGTTCCACGCCGACTTTGGCAGCGCCATCGCCAGCGGACTCAATGCGGGCACGGGCTTCATCAGGGATAGAGATGCCGGGAACTTCGTTGTGCAGGAAGTTGGCATGTTTGGCGCTGACCAGCGGCAGGACGCCCGCGAGGATGGGCCTTTCGAGTTTGCCGTGTTTGGCCTCGTAGGCCTCGATGAGTTTTGGGCCATCATCAGGACGATAGATGGGTTGGGTGAGGAAAAAATCGGCACCGGCTTTGATCTTGCGATGCAGGTTCTTGACCTCAGTGTCCATATCCTGCGGGCAAAGGTTGAGCGCCGCGCCGACGAAGAAGTTGGTGGGTTGACCGATGCTCGTACCGGAATGGTCGACGCCCATGTTAAAACCCTGTTTGATCAGCTTGATGAGGCCGGATGGCACAAGGTCATAATTATCCGTCGCTTCGGGGTAATCGCCGATGGAAGTCGGGTCGCCCATGACAACAAAGACATTGCGCAAACCGATGGCATGTGCTGCGAGCAAATCACCCTGCACACGGAGAAGGTTTCGTCCGCGGGTTGGAAAATGTAATGTGGTTTCCACACCGATCTTGCGCTGTACGACATCACACACCGCCCAGGCAGACATGCGCATACGCGCGAGTGGGCTATCCGCCACGTTGATGATGTCCGCGCCGGAGTCGTGAAGCAACGATGCACCCGCAAGAAGTTTGTGAGTGGAGAGTCCGCGCGGCGGGTCCATCTCCACGCAGATGGCAAATTTGCCGTCTGCGAGTCGTTGCGCCAAATAGGTGGGCTGGTCAGCGGGTTCAGCGGTGATCTCATCTTCGGGCAAAGTAGCTACTTCTGCCACAACAATGGGAGGCGAAGCGTCGAGTGATTTTTTCATCGCGGCGATGTGCTGGGGGGTGGTACCGCAGCATCCGCCCACAATGTTCGCGCCTGCTTCACGGAATTGAAGCGCATATTCGCCAAAGTAATCGGCATCGGCAGGATACATGATTCGTCCGCTCACTTGCTCGGGCCAGCCTGCGTTCGGCTTGATCCAAAACTTTGCAGTCGGTTCCGCCTGGCGCATTTGCTTGAGAATGCGCAAAAGCTGTGAAGGTCCGCCGGAGCAATTCACACCGATCACGTCCGCGCCTGCGGCGGCAATTCGATGGGCGACCTTCGCCGGGTCATCACCGAGCAAAGTGCGGTCATCACGGGTAAAGGTAACAGAAGCAACAACCGGTAGGGACGACCCTTGCGATCCCTGGAAAGGGGCAAGCCCTGCCCCTACTTCTTTTGCGGCTTTGATGGCTTCCTGAATTTCGTACAGGTCAGACATGGTCTCGATGACGATCAGGTCTGCACCTGCTTCGGCAAGAGCCTTGATTTGCTCCGCAAACGCCTCACGCGCCTCCTCGAGTTTGACCCGTCCATACGGGGCGATCCTCACTCCAAGCGGACCGACATCCCCTGCGATCAACACATTCTTGAACGACGCGGCAACGACTCGCCTGGCCAGTTCCACGCCAGAGCGGTTGATCTCTGCCATGTCATCTTGCAGACCATGTTTGGCCAGTTTGTAGCGATTCGCGCCGAAGGTGTTCGTAATGATCAACTCCGCGCCTGCTTCGATATATTCGCGGTGAATATCCGCGACAGAGGCGGGGTTGGTCAGGTTTAATTCATCGAAGCATTTATCGAAGCCAATGCCTCGCGCGTGAAGCATCGTGCCCATCGCGCCATCGGCGAGCAGGGTCTTTTTTGATAAAGTCTCAAGTAGATTCATGGTTTCTCTTTCATTGTATAGGTGATAGTCACTTTGGAGGTGACCATCACCAGATAATCAAGGGCTTTTGATCACAGTCAATATCGCGCCAGCACGTTCAATTTGATAAACGATCTCAGCATCTGGATACACGGTTTCATCAAAGTTATAGCGTGTAAAGGTTACCACGTATTCATAATTCTCAGCGCGTTCCACTTCGCCGGAGGAGTAGATGTTCAAATCCTCCCGTGTGAACAGCGACACCAATTGTGACGGTCCTTCCACCCAAATGTTTGCATCAGGTGTTGCCGCACGGTTCAAGTATTCCGCGGCTTCCCGGTAGGATGTTGCCCAATAATCGGTTTCAAATCTCTCCGCCGCGCCACGCACACCGCCGACGAATTGATTGTAGTAAATATATTCATACGGATGCAGCGAGATGATACCTAAAAGACCGGGCAGCAAACTCACCACGATCAACGCGGCCTGCCATTTTACATTCTTTATGGCATCCAATGCAACACCTGCCATGAAGAAGATCGGCGGCAGGATGAAGAGAACTTGGCGAAAATTATCGTACAACGCGACACGCAAACCGATGAAGGCCGTCAACGGGATGATGAACCACAACAGCGCGACTTGGACGAGCGTACGCTTCTTTTCCTTGTCGAGAACTGCTACAACCCATCCGGCTATAGACAACAACCAGACTGGTTCGGTCAATTGAATGGCGAGTAAGGTGGGCAAATAGGAGATGGGCAGATCCGTAGATTGGTAAAGTGTGCCATTGAAGATTACGCCGCCCAGCCAGGGGTAAAGCGACATCTCACGCAGGCTCTCGAAAAAGCGCGGAATTGGATTCATCCACAAGTAGGGCCAGGAGAAGTAGACACTCATCAAGGCGACAATGAGATACATGGCAAGAACAGGGAGAGCCTGCCTGCCTTTTGTACGAAGTGCGTAGTATGCAACGATGACTCCAGCGAAGGGTCCGAGGATGCGGGTGGAGGTGGCGAGTCCCAGAATGAGGGCCGGGGGAAGAACGGTAAATAGGGCAATTGGTAATTGGGGATGGAGACGATACCAGGTGATGAGGAGAAGCAAGGTAACGAGCAATGAATAATAAGTACGGAGTTGGAGGAAGAGGACAAAGTAACGCTGGGTGTACGTCTCCGCAGGGACGGCATTGATGTCCTTGGCGATCAATGAAAAGAGGTTGCTGTTTCCCGCCTGTGCAGAAACGACGAGGGTTTCGATATAGGTATGAATGGCCTGGGTGAAAATAAAAAGCCCGAAGACTGAAACAAGCCAGAGCGCGGTCAGAAGCGTGAGAGTCCGCTTGGAGCGGGGGGAAAGGTCGCTGGGAAGAGTCGGTTCGAGCTTGTCGAAGGCATGCATCCCCAAAGAAATGGAAAGAAGAAAGAGGGAGAGAAAGGGGGTGTCTTTAGGGTTGATGAAGGCGTGACCCCAAAAGACGGGTTGCGTGGCAAAGAGCAGGGTTGCGCCAAGGGCAGGGATGGGGCTGAGCCAACGTTTGATGATGGCGTGAAAAGCGAGCACACCTGCAAAATAAGTGAGGTAATAAACGAGGTGACGAAGGTCAGGCAGGCTGTATGGGAGTGAGTCGCTGAGGGTTCTTGAGAGCCAATCGGTGAACATGACGAAGAAAGGGCCGTAATAGCCGAGGTCTTCGCGCGCGATGTTGACCACGCCCTCCTGTGGAAAGGTGGTGTAGGCAGAGATGGATTTCTCGGCGTACTTTTGGAGGGAGCGATCATCCCAGCTTTCACCGTAGCGGTTGAAAGTGAGCAAGCCTGCAAGAAAGAGACAAGCGAGGATGATGGCGGGAAGAAATTTCTTCATGGCTGATGGCAATCATTAAACCACAAAGGAGACGAAGGTCACATAGGTTTTCAAGAACTCCCTTTGTGATACTTCGTGGTTGATTATTGCAATCTTGCAAGCCATTGGTTTGCAGAGGTGATGAAAGGAGAAGGCTCGTCGTTTTTGGATGTGGCATACATCAGCCAGAGGACGATCATCGGAGCAAGAAGTCGGCCATACGACCACGGGAAGAAGTCGAAGGAGGGCTGCATAAACTCGAGGAAGTAGGCGGCGAGAAAGATCATCCAATGCGTTGGGGATTGAATGCGTTTGAACATCAGCAGGAAGGTCAGTGTGACAAAGATGCCGTGATGATCCCAAACGATGGGCGAGCCGAGGGTCATGAAAACGAACAAGGCAGGTGCGGCGTTGAGCAATCGATCCCCCTTGGAGAAGGATTGCGTGCGGATATTCTGTGTCATCGTGTACAGCGTGGCTATCAGCAGGAGTACCTTCGCACCGAGCGCCATCAGGCGGGTTTGTTCGATTTGAATCCCAAAGAAAGGATTTAAGAAGCGCAGGAACGAGTCAAAAGAGGTGTCGTGGAAGTTCGTGTCGGGAATTTGAGTGAGGAGAACTACGTTATTCACATATTGGAAGTAAACATCCATACCGTTGAGGGCGATGGGCAAGAATCCAATGGCAAGGAAACTGACTGCGAACCAGAACATCCAACGCCAGTTGAATTCGAGAAGGAAAGCAAGCACAATAACGACCGGAGAGGTCTTGAGATGAACAGCGACCGCAAGCGCGAGCGCAGAGACGAAAGTGTTTTTGGGATACACGAGAATGCCGAGAAGGATCAGATCCAAGGTCAGGAGGTTGACTTGGATGAAACCCAATGTCCGCATTAAGGGGGTGTTGACGAGGAGGAAGAGGATGGTGATGGCAATGGAAAGGTGATGAGAGAAGCCGTAATGTTCGAGGGTTTGGATAAGTAGAAAGTAGAAAGTGGAAAGGGCAATGATGTTAACCAGCCAGAGAACGATCATCACGCCCTGGTCGCCAAGGGATACGATAAATTGCAGCAGGGTTGCCCAAAGAGGCAGGTAAAGGTATGTGTCGGGGAGAGGCTGTCCGTTGGCGAGGGCGGTGGCAGCTTCGAGGTAATAGTGATAATCACCGTAGCGGAAGCGTTCGCGCAGGATCTGCAAATACACAAACATCACGAGGAAGAATCCGGCAGTGAGCCAGAGGTTATCTTTGTTAATTTTTTCGTTGGCAAGTAAATACAGCAATGCACCCGCCAATAGCCAGGTGATGGAGGTGGAAGCAAGAGTCACTGCAAGGTTGGAAAGCGGCCATTCCTGAATGAAGAGGTTGAGTCCATCCACGCCGTTGCGCAGGTAAATGGCAACAAGTTGTACAACGCCGAGAAATGTAACCACAAACCAGGACGCCAAGGCGAGGCGCAAATGCTTTTTCATATATAAGCATCTTACCAGTTCTTTTATGATGATATTACTTTTTTAATGGACTACTTGCATAAGTTGCCCAGTGCGCCGTCCCCGGCGCACTGGGCTGGATATTTTGGGAAATTCTGTCAAAGCCACCCTACCAGCATCTTTCCTTCGAGATCACTTTTCTTATATAAGCCAATACTCCGCCATCGCGTTCGACAGTGTAGATGATTTCGCCATCCATGCAGCGGTTTTCGTCCGCATTGGTACGAGTTAGAAACAGAACATAATAGTAATCGAGGCCTTCGGGGTCGATGAAATCCTGGGTTCCGATGAAATTATTCTTAAGATCCGGACGGGCATAGGCACGGGCGTTCTGCCGCGGCCCTATGACGACGATCTGTACTCCCGGCTCTGCAATTGTATTGATGTATTCCTGCGCCTCCTTGAACGAGATGCCTGAATAATCCAGGTCAAACTTTCGGAAGGCGCCACCCGCTCCCCCAATCAAACTGTTAAAGTAGATATACTGATATGGATGAAGCTGGATGCTTGCATACACTCCAGGCAAGAAAATGGCCAATATCAGTGCAATTCGCAGCAAATGGGTTTTAACACGTTCCCAAAGTGCGTCAAGACCTATGCCCGCAAATATGAAAAGCGGCGGCATGAGGAACATGAGCTGGCGGGCGTTATCATAAAGCGTACTCTCGGCTGAGCCAATGTAAAGAGCGGGCAATAAACCCCAAAATATGAACAGCAAAACAGGTTCTTTGTTCCGGCCAGTGACAAAGAACCATACGGAAAGCGCTGCTCCAGTTACAATCAATATGAGCATAGGCTCTGTCAATTGCAGAACAATAAAGGTTGGGAAATATATCCACGGCAACTGATTGGCAGCGTACAGTTGTCCGTTGAAAAGGGTCTCGCCCGTGTTTGGAAATCTATACATGACCTGCAAACTTTCCACAAAATTAGAAACAGGTCCCTTCCACAGATAAGGCCAGGTAAGGTATGTTGTTATCCCCGTAATGAGAACATAATAGGGAAGTATGGATAATGTTTTACGAGGAAATTTCCATAGACCATATAAAATCACAAATGCACCTGCCATCGGTCCCAATAAGCGGATTGAAGTCGTTACCCCTAATACAACTCCAGCCGCGAGGATCTTCCACCATTTAAAATTCGAAGAATCATCGACCATTTGCAGGCCAAGGGTAAGGCTGGCAATAAAAAAGGTCATAAATGGTAAATCTTTGGGATTAATGAACGCATTTCCCCAAAAGAGTGGTTGCGTAACAAACAGCAGCGTCATTCCAAATGCCGCCCATTCACTCATCCAGCGCGTTGCCAAAAGGTATAAAAAGAGAGCGCCGAATAAGAAGCTCAAAAAATAAACAAAGTGATATGCGGTAAACAGTGACCAGGTCGGATGCAGGGCAAGTATTACTCGGGAGAGAGCCGCTGAAAGCATGAAGTGCGCCGGGCCATAAAGATTTAAATGCGTATCGGAGTCATAGGCCGCATAATCCTCCGGATGAAAAAAGTATTGATAGGCGTCAAGGGTTCGATCCGCATGACGATATATGGGAATTTCGTCCCAGCTTACTCCATAATCCGGCACTATAAAGTACCCGACTATTAAAGCGACAGACAAGGCAAACATGAGCGCAATGCGCTGTGGTCGAATTTGGGCTTTCATTGATTACGTCCTTTTTCATTACTGGTCGATGCGGCTATCACCTATAAAACAGCACTTGACATCCCACTTTCATCTCATTACCAAATAAAGCACAAAATACGAATAGCCGCTCATTTCGGATCAAATAGTGTGGTGATTCGGCGGCAGGGTTCCCCTGCCAAGAGGTTACCGATTCCACCCAATATTGAGCATATTGGTCAAGCAAGAGTCCCCGTGATCAAATTGATCAAAACAGGAAGAACTATTAAACCTTAGAAGAATCCCAATGGCATTATGAAGATTTATTATGCCTTAAAAGCACAAAATAAAAAACCATCCCCAGTAGGATAATATCCAATCCTAGAAGAGGGAAACTGAAACGTGGAAAGTAAGCGGCAGGGCGAACGGCAATATAAGCTGGCAGAATTGCCGGAATTAGCAGCGCGAGGCGCAGGTCTATTCTGGCAAAGATATCACGGCGATGGAAAATCGAGAGCATCGAAACCAGAAATCCCAATGCAAGCGGCAGGACGATCAGCAAAAACTCAAACGAGCCTTGCGAAATCTTCTCGCGGAAATCGTTGAGATTTCCACCCAGAAGCACACGCATGAATCCATCCAGCATGGAAAGGAACGACGATTGCGACACGTCGCTGGCGCTGAGCATGTAGTTGGGGACAAACACATAATAAGCCGAAATGATGAACAAGGACGGTAGAATGACGAGCGCAGCATAGGCAAAGTATGGTTTGAGATTGCGCATCGTCCATGACCAGAGCGAGGCCCAAGCGGAGGAAAAACCACCGGTGACAGGATCAGACCAAAGTAGGAAAGAGGCGAGGACGAGTCCAAGATAATCGAGGCGCAGGAGGACGGTCAGAATCGCCGCCAGGGTCATTTCCAGCCTGCGCCGTTTTGCCGCAAAGAACAAGGTCAACATCAAGCAAAGAACCGCAGCGGGTTCGATCAACCCAAAACGAAAATAATAGATGAACGATGATGGCAGGCAGAGAATCATCAAAAATGACGTGGAAGCCAGGAGCGTGACCGTCAACGAGAGTTTAAAATATTTTGCAAGTGCAAACGTCAATGCAGCAGATAACACGCCACACCAGGCATTCATGAAAAACTGTGCGGCAGCAGACTGCCCGAACCCAACATGCAGCAACCCAACCAAATACGGAAACAAAATCTTGTACGCGCGCGGCGGAGTCTGTGCGAGGAACTCATCGCCATTCACAAAAATATTTCGCGCAAAGGTCTGATACTCCAGGCCATCCTGTCCTTCGGGCAGGCTCGCGATGGAGCGCAGGTTGTTGATATCCAGAGCCAGATATCCGAACAAAAAAAGAACGCCTGCAAACAAAACAAAGGAGCGGATGGTCGGGCGGGTCGGGCGCAACTTGAAGTCAATGATCTTCACAAGAGCAGTAAAAACCAGGGATGCCATCAATACCAATGGGATTTGCTGTTTATCCACGAGCAAGGCGACGAAGTATGTAAGGAGGCCGGTTAACACGAGATAAATATCCGCCTCGGAGATTCGATTTTGATTGAGCAAACCCATCAAGCCTTTTGCCCCGCTGAAAATGAGTCCTGTCATGAAGAACAAAGCAAGAAGATTCTGAAGCGATCGAAACAAGGTTGTTTGCCCGCTCAAAAGCGATCCTTCCTTCGACATCCACACATCCGCCTTCTCAAACAAGGATTTGTACGAACCATCAGGATAAAGCAATACAGGGTCAAGGCGGGCTTCACCGAACTTTGTATAAAAAGTTTCAACGCGTATTTGGAATTCTTTTGCCGAAGGAAGTTCTTCATAAAGCGCTTTGTTCAAATCTGCATAATCGTCCAGCACAATGGAGGTTTGAGTATTGACGATATTCCCGCTATACGATCTTGCGCCCTTGACGATGAATACTATTTTCCCTTCATCCCGCACACGGACATAACCGCCAACCCCCACCAATATCTGAAATTTCTCAAAATCGTAGCCCAAACGATCATTAACCCATTCCACTGGGAATTCACGCACGCTAGTGTAGGGCATCTCCATCACAGCGCTGTATGGTGAATTAAGCCATGAGGTGTATCCTCGCTCGCTTTCCTTGATCGAAAACACATCCTCCGTACGAAATGCGCCCACGCCAAACCCGCTTTGGGGAAGGATCAAATACAGTGTCAGCTTTGCGGCAACCAGGATTAGCAGGGAAACCATGACAAACCTTCTTGAAAAGAAAGATCTGTCGATGATCCATACAAGTGGAAGCAAAAATGCAGAGACAATAAATTCAATGGGCTGGTCAATCGGGATGCCGCCAAGGAGGGATGGCAGGCGCGACGGGATGAGCAAAAACCCAAATGCGAGAATTAATGCAAGAAGCGATGCAGTACTCCGCCTACGCTCTGATTCAGGTCGTTGTGTTGTGCCCTTGCGCGGATGATTTGCGAACCAAAGAAATTCCACGCCGATCAACCAAAACGCAAATAGAACCGCTCCCAAGGAAGACAGGATAGCTTTCCCAGGTTGATAAGCAAATAAGAACAACGTGATAAGAACGAGAGGTATAAAACCGAGCCATCTTCCAAATCGGCTTGCGACTGCGGTTTCAACAAGTTTTCTGATGAAAGCATTGCTTGAGGTTAAGAAGATGACCCCGCCCACGGCAATGACAAATACAGACAGCGCCAACAGCGACTCATATCCCTGAACGGCGCTGATGATGGCAGAGATCAATCCAGAGACAATCAGTTCAAATGCTAGAAAGCGGATGAATTTCGTAGTGTAAGTCAACATAAAACAAGACAGGGAAACACGCTTAGTATACGTGTTTCCCTGCGTCTGTAAATACGAGTTTCTACTTCATCAATTGTTCAACACGACTCTCACCCACTGCATAATATTTCGCATCCTTGTGGTGGACGATGATAGCGGCTGTGGACTGCTCAGGGATGAGCTGCCCTGAAGTGGAGAGCTGCATGCCGAGTTCAGATTCAGCGGCTGGTAAAAGTTTGAAGACTTTGAAATGGTCTTCAAGTTCAGGGATGGCAGGGTAGCCCCATGAGTAGCGCTTGCCCTGCTCCTCGGCGAGACCGAGTTCGCGACGGATGTGCTCGTGCAGGTAGTTCGCGGTCGCTTCAGCGGTTTGGACGGCGAGGCCGTGGGTGAAGTAGGCTTCGGTGTAGTCGTTGGCAGCTTGCAGTTTGTCAAACTTGTCGCTGGCCTCCTGACCGACTGTGACGACCTGCAATGCCACCACATCCATTTGACCGGACTCGATGGAGGCGTAGTAATCGGAAAGGGCCAGATGATCATCATACGGCTGGCGCGGGAAGTGGAAACGCATAATTTCTTTTTTGTCTTCTGCGTTCTCATAAATGATAAGGTTATCGCCATCGGCCTGGCAGGCGAAGTAGCCGTAGACAGCTTGCGGTTTGAGCCAGCCATCTTTGAGCGCATCCTTGGTCATCTTGGCGAGGCGGGCATCAAAATCAGCTTTGAGTTTTTCCCATTCCTTACCGTGGGTATTCTTTGCGCCCCAGGAGAGGCGATACAGTTCATTGATGTTGAGATGTTTCAAGACCATTTCGAGCGGCATATCTTTGACGATACGTTGACCAAGCCTGGCAGGGACGGCGATCGGTGCAGGGACAACATTCGAACGCGTACCCTCGGTCTTACGGTAGTCGGGAGTTTGCGAGGCGCGTCCCATTTCCATATCCGCGTCTTTGCGGAGTTGTTCGAGCATGGCAGGTTTGCGCTTGGGGTCGATCAACTGATCCATTGTATCCAGGCCTTCGAAGGCATCCTTGCAATAGAAGACGCCCGGCTCATAGGCTTCGCCGCCTTCTGTAAAGAGTATGCGGCGTCCGAAGCGGCGGTTGATGGCGGCGCCGCCAATCAGGATCGGGATCTTATGTCCGCGCCGCTGCATCTCGTTGACGATGAGCGGCATCTGCTTGGAAGTGGATACAAGCAATGCAGACAGACCAATTGCGGTTGCGTTCGCTTCCACAGCTTTGGTAATGATCGTCTCAGCAGGGACTTGCTTGCCGAGGTCAATGACGGTGTAGCCGTTATTGGCAAGAATGGTCTTGACGAGGTTTTTGCCGATGTCATGTACATCGCCATACACGGTGGCAATGACGACGGTTCCCTTGGTAACACCCTCCACTTTTTCGAGGTAATTTTCAAGGTGAGAGACGGTCTTCTTCATTACTTCGGCAGATTGAAGCACAAAGGGCAGGATCAATTCACCCGCACCGAACTTGTCACCCACTTCTTTCATGGCGGGGAGGAGAACCGTGTTTAATGTGTGAACGGCAATTTCATGTTTTGTAGGGGCTGGGCTTGCCCCTATCCCTACGGGGCGGTTGATGATCTCGTCAATATCTGCTTCGACACCATCTTTGAAGCGGTGCAGGATTTTCCAGTGCAGGCGTTGCTCAGGGGTCATGCCTTCTGTCGGGTCGGCAACATTGGAGCCGGTGGTGACTTCGACATTCTCAAAATGTTCAATGAATCGCTGAAGTGCGTCTTCGCGACGGTTGAAGATGAGGTCTTCGCAGAGTTCGCGTTCTTCGGCGCCGATCTCAGCATAGGGCATTACATGTGCAGCGTTAACAATTGCCATATCCAAGCCAGCCTGTACGCAGTGATAGAGCATGACCGAGTTGAGCGGCGGGCGGGCTTGCGGGGCTAGACCGAAGGAGAGATTGCTTACGCCGAGCGAAGTCATTACACCGGGGAGTTTTTGTTTAATGAGGCGAATGCCTTCGATGGTCTCTTTGGCGGAGTCAACGAATTCAACGTCACCTGTAGCGAGAGTGAAGGTTAGGTCGTCGAAGACGAGGTCTTCGGGTTTGAGTCCGTGATCGTTGATGGCAATATCGTAGATGCGTTGGGCAACTTCGTATTTGCGTTGTGCGGTCTTCGCCATGCCTTGCTCATCAATGGTCAAAACGATGACAGCGGCGTTGTATTTCTTGGCGAGACCGAAGATCTTATCAGCTTTCTCTCGACCAGATTCAAGATGTGTGGAGTTGATCAAACAACGTCCAGGCGCGGTTTGCAATGCGATCTCAAGCACATCCACTTCAGTGGTGTCGATCACAAGCGGAACGTCCACACCCATTTGCAATTTCTTGATGACCTTGCGCATCTGCTCGCCTTCGTCGGCGCGTTCGGTGACAGCGACGGAAATATCAAGCGCATGCGCGCCGCCCGCCACTTGTTCACGCGCAATGTCGAGGATGCCGTCGTAATCTTCTTCGAGCAAGAGGCGTTTGAATTTGCGCGATCCCTGCGCGTTGCAGCGTTCGCCGAGCAGGGTTGGGGCAGGGTCCTGTCGCATGGCAATGGCCGACATGGCAGAAGCAAGCTGAGGCGTAGAGTGATGCGGTCGCTTGGGATGAGGATGATGATTCAGCTTTTCAACAAGCAACTTAAGATGAGCAGGAGTCGTCCCACAACATCCACCCACCACTGAGACATTGTGCTTGGTCACGAACTCGTACATATCGTTTGCATACGGCTCGGGCTCAAGCGGATACACGGCCTGCCCATCGACATTTAACGGCAACCCGGCATTTGGAATGCACGAAACAGGCAGAGTCGAATTTTCTCCAAGGAAACGGATCGGCTCGCGCATGTGTTCGGGCCCGGTGGAGCAATTGAGACCAACGACATCGATGCCCATGCCTTCGAGGATGGTGAGGGATGCGTTGATGTCGGTGCCGAGCAGCATGCGACCGGTCGTATCCAACGTGACTTGAGCCTGGATCGGCAAGTAGACATTCGTTTCGCTGAAAGCTTTGTGAATGCCCGTGATGGCGGCTTTGACTTCGAGAATGTCCTGAGAGGTTTCAATTAAAAGAACATCCACGCCACCTTTGATGAGACCAACGGCCTGTTCGCAAAAGGTGTCGATGAGTTCATCGTATTTGACATTCGAGAGTTCGGGGTCATTGGTGGACGGCAACTTGCCGGATGGGCCGATGGAGCCAGCGACAAAACGCGGCTGGCCTGTCTTCTCGCCATATTCATCGGCAAGCCTGCGCGCGAGACTTGCAGCAGCGAC
>JAEURI010000256.1 GCA_016789225.1 Anaerolineales bacterium | reverse complement strand
CCACCAATGGAGATGCTGTTCTTTTCAGAGGGAGTGGGCTTTTTGTCAGTAGCCATGCTTTTTGGCGGGGATTACCCCACTGTCCATTTATTATACGACCTCTTTTTTGGTTTCTATTATCTAGATTTCGATCAGGTTTTGTGTAGATCTTGTCTTGAATTAATTCGGTTTTGTGGTATAAAACTTATGACAATTATTTTGATTGTCATCAAACTTCAGGCTCTTTAAAATCGAAAACCGCAGGGTGAACAAGAAACAGCAGCCCATTGCTCGTAAGTCTGCGGTCGAAGATTGACCCTCATAACCCGAAGGTCGCAGGTTCAAGTCCTGCCCCCGCTACTCATAAAGACCACGTGAAAACGTGGTCTTTATATTTAATCGATGGGGTGACGAAATGATTTTCTCCGTTTGTCATATAATCGATGCATAGTTGATGATCGCAAGAAATGGAGCATGGCCGCCATGACAGCAAAACAAAACATCTACGAACACCCCGTTGAAATCTTACAAAGGCTGATCCAATTCAACACCACCAACCCGCCCGGGAATGAAGCGGCTTGTGTCATCTATATTCGCGAGTTATTGAGCGAGGCGGGCATTGAATCGACCCTGCTTGCAAAGGACCCGAACCGGCCAAATTTGATCGCGCGCCTGCCGGGGCAGGGCAAGGCTCCGCCGCTTCTGTTATACGGCCATGTCGATGTGGTGACGACGGAGAATCAACCCTGGCAGCAGCCTCCTTTCGAAGGCAAACTCATCGATGGTTATGTCTGGGGACGCGGCGCATTGGATATGAAAGGCGGCGTGGCCATGATGGTATCGGCCTTCCTACGGGCAAATGCCGAGGGGTTGAATCCGCCCGGGGATATTGTGCTGGCAATCGTCGGCGATGAAGAGGCGGGCGGCGATTTCGGCGCAAAGTTTCTGGTGGAGGAACATCCCGAATTGTTCAAAGGCATCAAGCACGCCATCGGCGAATTTGGCGGCTTTACTCTGAGCGTCGGCGGCAAACGCTTTTATCCCATCATGATCGCAGAGAAACAAATTTGCTGGATGAAAGCCAGCGTGCATGGGCAAGGCGGACACGGCTCGATGCCGGTGAAGAAGGGTGCGATGGCTCAGCTTTCGCAATTGCTCAAAGCATTGGATGAGAATGACCTGCCGATTCACGTCACACCTCCCGCGCGGATGATGGTGGAGGCGATGGCTTCGGCTCTTGGCGGCGCTCAGGGCCTGCTTCTTGGACAATTGGCCAACCCTACGCTGACAGATCTTATTCTCAAAACTCTCGGCGATCGCGGGCGGACCTTCTACCCGTTGTTTCGCAACACCGTCAGTCCGACCATTTTGCAGGGCAGTACAAAGGTCAATGTGATCCCCAGTGAAATATCTGTGGAGTTGGACGGGCGTTTATTGCCCGGCCAGAAGCCGGAGGATATGCTGCGTGAGTTGCGTGCCATCGTTGGCAAGGATGTGCAATTGGATGTGCTTCAGTTCGAGCCAGGGCCATCTGAGCCGGATATGACCATGTTCAACACGCTGGCAGGTATCTTGAAAGAAGCCGACCCGGAGGGGATTCCAATTCCGCTCTTGCTAAGCGGTGTAACGGATGGACGTTTCTTCTCACAGCTTGGAATTCAAACCTATGGCTACCTGCCCATGACCCTGCCGGAGGATTTCAATTTTGCGAATGTGATCCATGCGGCGGATGAGCGCGTGCCTGCGGCGGCGATTGAGTTTGGGGCGCAAATGATCTACAAGGCGCTGGGCCGCTTTGGATAAGAGGGCGTATATGCAGAAAAATGACGATGGCAGGCTTGCAGGAGTGGTACTCATAATTATCTCTTCTTTGGGGGCCTGTTGGACCGTCGGCCTTCCATTGTTCAATATGCTCAACCGAAAAGAATATATTTCCTATTCCACCAACGGAGTAGTCATTACCAGTTTGGGCCTTCTATTTGGTCTTTTGCTTTCCATTTTCGGGAGAGAAAGGCTTGATGGCATATTGGGTAAACCAGATAATAAAGGCGCTCTATTCCGCCCGGTCTTGCTGCTCATTTTTGTAGCGATTTTTATTTTCAGTGTCATATATGTCTGGAATACTCTTGTTTCATTGCTAGGTTATTCATAATGCGAAAAATGTTGTATGCGATTCTTATGATATGTACATGGTTGGCGGTTGCCTGTCAGCCTGCTACGCCGCTTCCGCCAGTGACTGCGCAGATGGGCGGGGAATTCACCCTGGCTCCAGGCGAGACGGCGACTCTCGAAGGCGTGGGCTTGTCGCTGACCTTCAAGAACGTAACCAACGATGGCCGCTGCCCGCTCGAGGTTGAATGCGCCGAAAGCGGACCGGTGACTCTGACGATCTCCGTTCAGCGAGGCTCCAGCGAGCCTGCTGAGTTTGTCCTGATGGCTTTTACAGACACAGACGGACGCGTGCCGGAAGGCCCCTTCGAAGGGATGCAGGATAGGGTGGAGGTTGAGGCGTTTGTGATTCAGGTGAAGGCAATTTTTCCATTTCCACTCAATTTTGAGGATGAGATCGAGGCGGGGGAGTATCGGGCGGCATTTGTGGTGCTGGAAAAATAACTTGCTTTTCATCGATAAAAAGGAGAAACATGGCTCATAAAAAAGTACCCATGGAGCATGACAAAAAAATAGCCCTGGTCGCGCACGACAATAAGAAGCGAGACCTCCTGGAGTGGGCAAAGTTTAACCGTGATCTTTTGGCACATCATCAGGTCTTTGCGACCGGTACGACCGGAAAGATATTGGAACAGGCGCTCAACATCAAGGTTATCCGCCTCAAGAGCGGACCTCTCGGCGGCGACCAGCAGATCGGTGCGAAGATCGTCGAGAACAAGATCGATTTCCTTATCTTCTTCTGGGACCCGCTTGAACCCCAACCTCATGACCCGGACGTCAAGGCGCTCTTGCGAATGGCCGTGGTCTGGAATATCCCCATCGCCTGCAATCGCGCTTCGGCTGATTTTATGATCTCCTCTCCGCTGATGGATGGCGAATATGACCGACTGGTGCCAGATTATGAGAATTATGTTTCACGCAAAGTGGATTTGGGGGAAAAGCTGGGCAAGCCAGGCAGTATAGACTGAGGGAGCAATATCATGGCAAACGAATATCAGATCAAACAAGTGGAAAAGATCGATGACCCGATTTGGGAAGCCATCGGCGGCGGGATCAATTCATTCAACGAGGAACAAGCCGGAGCGGAAAATGCGAAGCGCATTTGTTTCGTGGTCTACGATGCGAAGGAAAAGATCGCAGGTGGAGTCATCGCCCTGACCTATTGGGACTGGTTGTACATCGACCTAATGTGGCTGCGAACAGACTTGCGCCATCATGGCTATGGCAGCCGTTTGTTGGCACTCGCCGAAGAAGAAGCCCGCAAGCATGGTGCAAAACATGCCTACTTGGATACCTTCAGTTTTCAAGCCCCGGAGTTTTACAAGAAGCAAGGCTATCACGTGTTCGGCGAATTGAAGGATTTCCCAAAGGGACATCAACGCTATTTTTTGACAAAGGATCTGTAGGGGATTGTATTGCAATTGCAAAACTTGACCATTCATATCGTATAATTTCGACCTATGAAGGCTCTTAACTGCCCCAACTGCGGAGCAATGCTCTCTGCTGCCTCGCTCAAAAATGACCTTACCACTTGCGAATTCTGCGGCACGACCTTTCGCATGTCCAAGACCGCCACACCCGAACCAGACATGGGTGACCTGCTCATCGGCGCGGACTTTGCCGACAGCACCCTGCCCGGTTGGGAGATCATCCGTGATGGTGAGATTTCATTTCACAAAGGCAATCCCCCCGAACTACGCGGACTGTACAAACCGCGCCTCAATTCCTATTACGTTCTCATCAGCTCCGGCTTTTTAGATGACTTTGACGCAAGCATCACCATCAAATTCACCGAAGGCGATGAGAAGTTGATCACGGCTGGACTGTATCCCCGCATGAACAGTGAAGGCGGGTATGCGGTTTATATCTCCCCGATGGGACAATACAACATCGGTTATTTCACAGTCGATACCGCCAGCAACGACTTCAAATGGAACACCTTCGTAGACTGGACCTCTCACGCCTCCCTCCGCAAAGGCAGGGACGTGACCAACCGCCTGCGCGTCATCATGGACGGCGAAAAAATGCGCGTGTATCTCAATGGCGTGCTGGCAACTTCGCTCAAAGATAATCGCTACAAAATGGGCAAACTACACGTCGTCGCCGAACCCAATGGTGAGACGAATTTGGGCGTCGCCTACTCGGATTTGCAGGTGAGAGAAGTTGTCAGGTAGTTGAAGCCTTCGGTTTCAGTCTGCGCAGTTTTGGAGAGGGAATTGAGGTCGAGATCGGCTAAAAGTGGAAGGGAAAAAACTTCTAGAAGTTTTTTCTAAA
>JAEURI010000197.1 GCA_016789225.1 Anaerolineales bacterium | reverse complement strand
GTGGGCAGGCTACACTTGCTCTAGAACAACTATTAGAAGCCCTTCATCGTTTTGAAGCTCTTGGAGAGCAAGGCGAGCGCATGGCTGTTGTTGCTCTAGGCGAGCAAGCCGATTGTTTAACTGCCTTAGGACGATTGGATGATGCAGCTAAAACGTATGAAGAGAAAATCAAACGAGCCGAAAAACTGGATGATTTTCGGGGCGTGGCTGTGGGAAAAGGGCAACTGGCAACGGTGCGCATGTACCAGAAAAAATATGCCGCAGCGCTCGCTGAATATCAGGGCGCGCTGGCGATTTTCGAAAAGCAGGATGAACCCAAATCCATCGCTACCATCTGGCACCAGATCGGGATGGTGCACCAGGAGGCGGGCGATTACGAAAGCGCCGAAGCCGCCTACCGCCGCTCGCTGGAGATCAAGTCACAGAATGATGATCGGACTGGGCAGGCGAATAGCTTAACGGCGTTGGGGGTTCTTTATAACGATAATCTAAACCGTAAAGAAGAAGCCATTACTTTTTATCGGCAGGCGGCTGATATCTATGTCCAAACAAGTGATTTGCGACGTGAAGGTATGGCACGCAACAATACCGCCAATACGCTACATCAACTCAAACGCTACGATGAAGCCCGCGCCGAGATCATACGGGCGATTGAATGTGATAAGCAATTTGGTCATGCGTCTGAGCCGTGGAAAACTTTTGCTGTTTTGCGTGAAATTGAAATAGCAGATGGCAACCCCGCCGCCGCCCGTGCCGCCTGGGTGCAGGCGCGCGATGCGTATTTGGCGTATCGTCGGCAGGGAGGGTATGCCTCGGCTGGTGGCAATGCCAATTTAATGGAACATGTTGTAGGTCTCATTACACAACAAAAGGCTGATGAAATTGAACCGCTTTTTAATGAGCTGGCAAATAGTCCAAAAATAGATGCTTCGGGTAAAAAAATGATGCAAATAATCATCACAATTCTAAATGGCTCTCGTGATAAGGTATTGGGAGATGATCCTGCACTCTATTATGGGGATGCGGCAGAGGTGTTGTTTTTGATCGAGAGGTTGGGAGGGTAGACCCCAGGCACCCCCTCCGCCTTCGGCACCTCCCCCAAATTCGACAGCACCATCGTCGAATTTGGGGGAGGGCTTGTTTCAGAAAATATGGAAATCTTCAATGCTAATTAATCAGCGCTCTTTTCTACATGACCAGGATAAGCAATTGATGATCGACCTGGCTGGTCAATTCCAAAAAGATCACCTGCATGTGATGGACTTGCCGTATCGGCTGAGTTCATGGGCGTTGGATGATAAGGAAAATGTCTGCTGGCTGTAAGTATTTATCGTGATATTGGTAGTTCAAAACCAAAGGAGAGATTGTTATGACGGAGATTGTACAAAATCAAATCAAAGACGGGGATCATTGCGAAGTCATCAAGGGAACCCATGCGGGTAAATCGGGAACTATCCGCGATATTAAGACGAGCAAGACAGGTCAAGTCACCATTACGGTTGTGCAGGCAGATGGTGAGAGATTTAAGACCCTTGCCAGGAATGTTGTCGTTAAGAAACTCGGCGGTGCCAACCGTTGAAAACTTCAGGCAAAGTTTTTTGGCTTAACTTGAGAGTTTGTTGGCTTAATTCCTCTGTTTCCTGCCTACTCGCGGTCAATAGAAAACCCCGCTCCAGATTTCTGGGGCGGGGTTCTTGTTACTTATATCTTGTTACTCGTCACTTGCTCTTAAGGCTGCGGGGTTTCTGTGGCACCGGAGGCTTCGAGGGTGGAGAGTTGTTCGGCCTGGGCGGTCTGACCGGCGCTGGCGGCTTCGGTGGCGGCTGTGATGAAGTTCGGGGTGGTCGGGACGCGGGCCTGCCAGATGTCGAAGGTTTCGACGCCGTACTCTTCGCGGGCAGCGGTGAGCCATTCCTGGAAGGCGGCATCTTTGGCGGTCTGAAGTTCTTCAGCCGTTAGCGGGCGGTCTTGCTTGGCGATCAGCTGGATGATGTGATAACCAAACTGGGACTGCACCGGTGTGGTGGTGAAATCGCCGGGGTTGACCAGGGCAAAGGCGGCGGTTTCGAACTCTGCCACCATGGCACCCTTGCCAAACCAGCCCAGGTCGCCGCCGCTGGCTGCGGAGCCATCGGTGGAGGATGCGCGGGCGAGCTCGGCAAAGTCGGCGCCGTCTTCAAGCTTGGCGATGATGTCTTTGGCGGCGGCTTCATCGGCCACGAGGATGTGGCGTGCCCAGACCTGTTCCTGTGTGGATTCAACGTCGGCTGTGATGACTTCCTTCAGCTTGCGTTCAAGGATCTGGTTCTCGAAGAAGGTGCGGTAGTATTCCGCATCGAAGCCGAGCTTTGCCAGATTGGTATCGGTATTATCGAGCATGCCTTCGAAACCTTCCTGTGAGATCGGTGTGGAGGTGGGGAAGGGTGTGGCGCTCGGACCGGTGGTTGGGGTGATGGTGGGGGTGACGGTGGCTGTGGAGGTCGGCAGGGAGGTGGGGGTGGCGCTCGGTTCGGGGGTGCCGGTTCCTTCGCCGGGGGTGCTCTCTACCGGCTGGGCGGTGGCCGTGGCTGTAGATTCAGGCGTCGGCGAGAATTGAGGCGTGAGCGTCGCTTCGAGGGTGGCGGTCACAAACTCAAAGATGCTTTCCGGGTTGCCGGGCAGCACCACTTCGGTGGCTGTGGCGGTGGGAACGGGGGTTCCGTTGGGGAAGTAGCCATAGCCAGCTTCGATCTCTTTGTTGAGTTCATCGGCGCTGACGGTGATGCCGCGTTTGGCGGCTTCCAGACGAATGAGTTCCTCGTTGATCATCTCATCCAAGGCTGCCTGGCCGATGGTGGTGGGGCTGTTCAATTCGGTTTCGATCTGTTGAAGCTGCTGGTCGACGTTCATGCCGAAATATTGGGCATACTGCTGGTATTGAACGTAGTTATCGATCATTTGCTGGCGGCGCAGGCGGATGCGGGGTTCGAGGTCCTTGACCAGGATCTCGGAATCGCCCACCTTTGCCACAGGCCGGTTAAGCTGAAAGACGGCCACATCGAGCCAGCCGTATAGCAGCAATAACGCAACCACCCCAATGATGCCGAAAAAGGCATAGAGAATAATGCGGGTCTGCTGTCGTTCGCGCTCGAGGCGTGCGACATGCTTTTTGTGTAATACGGGCTTTCTGCCCGAATCTTGGGTCATAGTCTGACTCCTCTGGATTTTCAGGCGCGCCTTGTCTGGTTAGGAACGGAATTCAGGTCGCCCCTGTCGTGTTTTCGAAAGGAACATAAATTCGGGGCATGGAAACTGCCCATGCCCCGTTTTACGCGTACGGTTTAGCGGTCGTCTACGCCTTTGTTGGCGAAGGGCAGCAGGGCCACGTGGCGGGCCTGCTTGACCGCCGCTGCGACCAGGCGCTGGTGCTTTGCGCAGGCGCCGGTCTGGCGGCGCGGGCGCAGGTTGCCTTCTTCTGTTACATACTTGCGCAGAAGGTCGATCTTTTTGTAGTCAATGGTCAGGGTCTTATCGGCGCAGAACTGGCAGAACTTGGGTTTCGCAAAAAACTTGCGATCTCCGCGTTCACCGCCGCCCTCGCCTGAACTTCGTTCGGGACGTTCGTCACTCATGGTTTTACTCCAATTTATTTACTTGCTTTTTCGCGCCGCAAGGGTTTTTAAACACAAAGGGCACAAAGTCTTGTGTTGAGCTTGTCGAAACAACACAAAGGGAGATAGGTCGGTTGGGTTTGATCCTTGATGACCTTGATGCCCTTTGTCGTTAAAGATTTATTTGCTAGAACGGAAATTCCTCGTCCGTCGTTCCGCTGGCGGGTTCGGCAGGGGTGCCTTCCGCATCGTGATTGTTGGATGAATCGCGCCGTTCACCGAGCATCATCATTTCATTGGCAACAATTTCCACACTGGTGTGTTTCATGCCTTCCTTGTCGTCCCAGCGGCGGGTTTGCAGGCGTCCTTCCACGTAGACCTGCTGGCCCTTGGTAAGGTATTGTTTGCAGATCTCCGCCAGGGTGCCCCAAGCCACCACATTGAACCATTCGGTTTCGTTGTGGCGCTCGCCATCCGCGCTATTCCATGTGCGGCTGACCGCCACGGTAAAGGTGGTTACGGGCTTGCCAGAAGGGGTGTAACGCATCTCGGGGTCTTTTCCGAGATGACCAATGATCTGAACTTTGTTAAGGCCTCGGCTCATAAATCGCTCCTTATAAAAGTACCGGCCGAATTCAATTATCCAACAACAGAAAGCATGTGCCGCATGATCGCTTCCTGGAAGCGCAGGTTGCGTTCCAGATCAAATGTGGCAGCGGGATTCATGGTCACGTTCAACAGCACATATTGTCCTTCGCGGTGCTTGTTGATCGAATATGCCATGCGGCGTCGGCCCCAAACTTCGGCCTTGTCGATATTACCGCCTGCATCGGTGATCCAACCCTTCACCTTGTCGAGCACGCCGTTCATGGCGGTCTCATCCAATTCGGGCTGAATGATGCACATTAATTCATATTTACGCATGTGGGAAAACCTCCTTTCCATGGGTTTGTTCCAGTTCAAGCCGTGGGCCA
>JAEURI010000181.1 GCA_016789225.1 Anaerolineales bacterium | reverse complement strand
GAACGCTTCAAAGAGGAACTTGGACAGGATGTAAGTTACCGCAAGTGTGGGTACCTACTGGTGGCGACAAACGAAAAGGACGAGCAGGAATTCAAATGGAACGTCGCCATGCAAAATCGACTTGGCGTGCAGACGGAATTCCTTAGTGGAGACGAAGTCCGCAGGCGCCTGCCGCTGATGCGATTTCACGATGCCATTGCAGGCACGTTCCACCAGAAGGACGGCACAGCCGACCCAAACAGCATAGTAATGGGATATGTCAACGCAGCTCAAAAGATGGGCGTAACAGCTCTTACAAATATAGAAGTATTGGGAATCACTGTCAGCGGCGGAGAGGTTCGGGAGGTGCAAACAAGCCTCGGCACGGTGCAGACGCGCATGATCCTCAATGCGGCAGGCCCGTGGGCTGGGCAAGTCGGGTCGATGGCGGGAGTTCATCTTCCCATCATTCCCCTGCGCAGGCAGATGTTCACGACGAACCCGATGAAAGAAGTTCCAGAAGATTTTCCGTTTGTGATCGATTTTGCGAAGTCGTTATATTTTCACCGCGAAGGCGAAGGGTTGTTGATCGGCATGAGCAATCAATTTGAAAAGCCCGGCTTCGATCAAAATGTAGATGAGGATTTTGAACTGGTAAACCTGGAAGCAGCCATCGAACGAATGCCCGTGGTGGAAAGGGCCAGCCGTGCCTCGCACTGGGCGGGTTTGTATGAAGTGACCCCGGACGCGCACCCGATCTTTGGAAGTACAGACGTGAACGGATTTCTCGTATGCGCCGGATTTTCGGGTCACGGCTTTATGCACGGCCCGATCTCCGGAAAACTAATGAGCGAGTTCATTTTAGATGGAAAATTCTCAAGCGTGGATGTTTCGATGCTTGACCTGAAACGCTTTGACGAAGGACGTTTGATAAAAGAGTACAATGTAGTGTGACTTACAAAAGATAATCTTATGACATCAGCAGAAATCATCACCATTGGAACAGAAATATTGCTTGGCGAGATCGTGGATACGAACACTCGCTACATCGCCCGCACCCTGCGCAGCCTGGGCGTGGATCTATATCGCACCATCACCATCGGCGACAATGTGGAACGCATTGCAAGCGCCATCCACAACTCACTTGAACGCGCCGATATTGTCATTACCACCGGCGGGTTGGGCCCCACCGTAGACGACCCCACTCGCGAGGCGGTTGCCAGGGCGTTGGGTGTAGAGACCGAATTCCGCGAAGACTTGTGGCAGCAGGTGGTCGAAACCATTTCGCGCTATGGGCGCAAACCGTCTGAGAATCAAAAACGGCAGGCCTATGTTCCACAAGGAGCCATCGGCGTGCGCAATCCGGTCGGCACGGCTCCATGCTTTATCGTCGAAAAGCAACTCGGTGATAACGTCCGCGCGGTTATGTCACTGCCCGGAGTTCCAAATGAAATGGAACTGATCCTGCACGAGTCCATCATTCCGTATTTGCAAGGCAAGTTCAACCTCAACGAGGTCATCAAAGTGCGCGTGTTGCACTGTGCGGGCCTTGGCGAAGGCATGATCGATGAAAAAATCGCCGACCTTGAAATGCTTAGCAATCCCACCGTCGGTCTGGCTGCGCATACCGGCGTGGTGGATGTGCGTATCACGGCCAAGGCAAATACGGAATCGGAGGCCGATGAAATGATCGCACAGGTCGAACTGCAAGTGCGTGAACGGCTTGGAGGTTTTGTTTTTGGCGCAGATGATGACCGCCTCGAAAATGTGGTGCTGGAGTTGTTGAATGGCCGCGGCCTGACCGTAACTGCTGTCGAAAGTGGACTGGATGGTTTGCTTGCCCGCAAAATTCCACACACCGCCTCTAAACCGGACCTTGATCCTGCCTCCCTTATGGAAGCCTTGCGCGCCGCCCGCAGCGAATCCAAGGCAGATGTTGCCCTAGGAGTTTCCGTTTACATGGATGAACGTGCCGCCGAAATGGCCATGATCACGCCAAAAGGCGAGAAGACCCACCGCATTACATACGGCGGTCCGCCCAAGAGCCTGCCATATTGGAGTGTAAACCTTGCCTTGAACTGGCTGCGCACCGCGCTCGAGGAAATGCAATAATGGCAGGTTCCAGGCCGCACAAAAAGAATGACAAGCCGCTGGTCGTTCTTGCATGGGGTCTGAACATCTTCGGCTTGTGCGCCATTGCGCTTGTAGCGGTGGCCTATTGGGCATTGCAGCCTGCAAGCGCCGCGCCTCTGGCAGTACAACCCGGGTATACCGCCACCATGCCGCCGACTTTTACGCCGCTCCCGTTTTCGTTTGATCTGCCGACCATCACGCCCAACCCGCTTTCGACGATGATCGTGGTGTCATCACCCACTCCGTTCGTTATTCAAAACGCAGGCCTGTTGGGACAGGCCAGTGTTGCCACGGTTGGGTATTCTGTTTCCGGGCGTCCTATCGAAGTGTATACATTTGGGAAAGGTGAACGCCAGAAGATGATCGTGTCGGGCATTCATGGCGGCTATGAATGGAATACCATCGCACTGGCAGATGAATTGATCCAGCATATTTTTGAACACCCTGAGATCATTCCCAGTGATGTGACCCTCCACATTATGCGCAACATGAACCCGGACGGCGATGCGCGTGACCACGGCATCGATGGCCGAGTCAACGACCATGGCGTCGATCTTAATCGCAACTTCCCGGCAAACTGGGCAAAAACCTGGGACCGCACCGGTTGTTGGATTCTCACCCCCACCACCGGAGGCCCCAGCCCTGGCTCCGAGCCGGAGACGCGGGCCGTGATGTACTTCCTGCAATCGCACAAGGTTGAAACGCTCATCAGCTATCACAGCGCGGCCCTAGGGGTCTTCCCTGGCGGTGTGCCGTGGGAGGCAGATTCCAAGAAGTTTTCCAAAGCACTATCCAAGGCGACCGGCTATCCCTACCCCCCTATTGACACGGGCTGTGTCTACACCGGCACCCTTGCAGATTATGCCGTGGAACTCGGTATCACTGCCGTAGACATGGAACTCTCGACGCACAAATACACAGACTTCGAAGAGAATTTGAAAGCATTGGAAGTGCTGTTGAATTGGAGATAGTTACGATTTCATGTCATGCTGAACGATAGCATCTCTACAATAATCTCAGAGACCCTCACCGCACTGGCGCGCGACGCAAGTGTCGCTACCGCCAGGGTGACAAAACACAAAAGGAGATTGAATGACCCAAAAAGTTGACACATTATTTATCAATGCCGTCGTCTTGACGATGGATGAAAAGCTTACCCAATTTGATCCCGGTGCAGTAGCCATCCAGGGAGACTCGATCGTCGCCGTTGGAAGCGAAGCCGAATTGAGAAAAGAATATGCCGCGAACGAAGTCATTGACTGCGACGGCAAGGTACTTATGCCCGGTCTGGTCAATGCGCACACACACGTACCCATGACCCTCATCCGCGGACTCGCCGATGACTTGCGTCTTGACGTCTGGCTGATGGGCTACATGCTGCCGGTGGAACGTCAATTCGTTTCACCAGAGTTCGTGCGCCTCGGCACGCTCATCGCCTGCGCCGAACAGATCCGCAGCGGTGTGACGACCTTTAACGACATGTATTATTTCGAAGATGACATTGCCCAGGCCACTGCGGATGCAGGCATGCGCGCCGTATGCGGCGAGTCGATCATGAAATACCCCGCACCGGATGCGCCTTCTTACGATGACTCTCTCGCCTACGCGCGCGAGTTCATCAAAAAATGGAAGGGACATCCGCTCATCGTCCCGGCTATTGCGCCGCATGCCCCCTACTCCACCAACCCGGAGATCATCCGCGCCTGCGTCGACCTCGCCAAAGAATTCGATGTGCCCCTGCACATCCACATCTCTGAGACGGCGTTCGAAGTGGAGAACATGCGCAAAGAACAGGGCATGCCAGTCATCCCCTACGTCAAGAAACTCGGCCTGTTCGAAGCCAAGGTCATCGCCGCGCATTGCGTTCATATCGACACCGGTGAAATTCGCACGCTGCAACATGCCAACGCAGGTGTTTCGCACAATCCCTCATCCAATCTCAAACTCGCCTCGGGTTTTGCCCCCGTCGTCAAAATGCTCGCAGATGGACTTAACGTCGGCATTGGCACGGATGGTCCCGCTTCGAATAACGATCTCGACATGTTCGAGGAAGTACGCCTCGCCTCTTTCGTCGCCAAGGCTGCTTCGAACGACCCGACCGTTATCCCCGCTGCCACCGCGCTGACGATGGCAACACGTCTCGGCGCACAGGCACTTCATCTTGGTAACATCACCGGCTCGTTGGAAGTGGGCAAACGCGCCGACCTGATCCTCGTGGATACCAATCCCCTGCACAACACACCGCGCTTCAAACGTGACCCGCTGAATGCATACTCCCAACTCGTGTATGCGTCTAAGTCCACCGATGTGACCGATGTGATGGTGAATGGAAAATGGTTGATGCGCGGCCATCAATTGCTTACACTCAACGAAAAAGAGCTGATCGCCCAGGCCCGCACACTGGCTGTAAAGATAGATACCTTCCTGACCGAACGTGAACAGTCGGTGCTTTCGAAATTGATCGCGCTGGGCGGTTCTCTGGAAGAGGAGTCGTTCGAGGTGCAGATCAAGGTCAAGGTCGAAGAACCCAGCCTCATCGTCCAAAAAATGAAGCGCGAGGAGATCGAGGTCAACGCGTACAAACATTACCGTCAATTTGATGAGTACTTCCTGTTCGATAATCCAGACCAGGGACGTCTGCGTTACCGTGAAGACAGTCTTATCGGTGAGAAGGGGACCATTGCCGGTGTCCGCTCACGCCTGACCCTGCTCGGTGTGAAACGAGAAGGCGAAATGGGGCACGACATTCTTCTTTCACGCAGCCGCTTCCTTGCGCCCGCCACCCAGTCATTGCGCTTCTACCGCGAGTACTTCAAGCCAAAGACGGAGATCTCGGTGGAGAAGGACCGCCTGCGCTGGCATATCAAATACAAGAATACCGAGTTCTTCATCAATCTCGATGAAGTGAAACAGCCGCAAATGGGCACCTTCCTTGAGGTCAAGAGCCGTACTTGGAGCCGCAAGGATGCTGATCTCAAAGCGGATCTCGTACGCGAATTACTCGACATCCTTGGGGTCGGCAATGCCGAAACCGTCTCGCAGGATTACATCGAGATATTGGCAGCCCAATAGGTCCATCATGAACACTTTTAGCAAAACAATCGCCGCCATCTTTGCCGTACTCTTCGTCATCACTGCGGTGATGGCACTTATCCTTTTCAACTTTGACCGCCGCGCATTCAATGCAGAGACCTATCAGCAGGCATTTGCGCGTGGAGACTTTTACAATGCACTCCCAGCCCTGATGGCGGAAGTCATGTCATCTTCCACAACCGACAAAAGCCAGTATCCCAACGTGATGCAAAGCATGAGCCAGGACGCATGGGAGGCATTTCTTCGCGCCCTGCTCCCGGCAGATGCGATGAAAGCCATGTCGGATGATGTGCTGAATTCCACGTTCAGCTACATTAACTTACAGACGGATTCGGTGCAGATCAATCTCACGCCGTTGAAGAACAGCATGGCAGGTGATACAGGTGTGCAGGCAGTGCTTTCCCTGGTGCAATCCCTCCCGGAATGTACCGCCCTCCAGATCGCGGAAATAACAACTGCTGCGTTGACGGGCCGCTCATTTGGCTTTTGTAACCCACCTGCTGAACTGTTACCGGTGCTTGCTCCCATTGTTCAGGGGCAATTGCAGCTGGCTGCCTTTGCGATCCCCGACCAAATGACGCTTTTCAGCGCGCCCTTGCAGGATGACCCGCGCCTACGCCTGCAATCCATCCGCTTTTTTATGCGGATCAGCCCCATCCTTCCGCTCCTGTTTTTGCTCGGGATGACAGTGTTGGCGGTGCGTTCGTTGAAGGAGTGGTTGAATTGGTGGGGAGTTCCACTATTCATCACAGGTGTGGCTGCGGCCATTCTAGCCGTCATCGGCGGACCGATCCTTGGTACGCTGCTTTCGAGTTACATTGACGGACGAATGCAAAATTTTCTACCCACAGTCTTCCTCGCGTACACCAGCGACCTTGCGGCAGCCATGGCAAATGCCCTGCTCAAGCCGGTATTGTGGCAGGGATTGATCCTGGCAGCCATTGGGTTTGGTTTGATCGGAGTAGGATTTTTTGTGAAGAAACAATAGACAGGATAACTTCAGGAGAAAAACGGGACGCAGATGAACTCTTAAAGCGCGGATTGCTGGCGCTGAATTGTGTTCATCTGCGTCCAAATTTAGCTTTTGGGGCCAAGATATAATATTTGTAGGGCGGGTTTTCAACCCGCCCTACAAATATCAGGAGGGTGTCAGGCTAAAAGCCTGACCTACGATTGACTTTTGCAAGAGGTTAATTGTTTAAAATTTGGGGATGGTAGAGTTTTTTTATCCACGATTCTTCGATAAAAACGACGCGACGATTTCATTGAACCTGGCTGGCTGGTCGACAGGCGTGGCATGACGGGAATCCTCGATAACAATCAACTCTGCCTGCGGCATCTTTGGGATGAAGGCCTGCTTGGCAGAGACTGGCGTGTAATCGTGATCGGCTGCTACAACGAGGGTTGGTGTGGTAATCTTGTACAAATGGTCGCTCACGCTCCAGCCGACAATGGCACGCAGAGCATCCAGATAGGCCTTTTGGTCATTTTCTGCCCAGCGCTCCACAAATATCTGACGTATACCTGCCTGCTCTTCTTTGGGGAAAATCCGCTTGCTTAACACTTCCCCCATTTTACGCATCCCCAACAAACGGGTGATGGCAAAGCGTGTGAACACCTGCCAGCGGTCTTTAAAGGTGCGAACGACAACTTCTGGCCCGGAATTGACAATGACCAGGCTCCGCATCAGCTCAGGAAAATCCAGAGCCAGTTGAAAGGCAACCATCCCACCCAGAGAAATTCCCACGACATGCACAGGAGCAAGACCCAGTGATTTGACCAACTCTGCCACATCTCTTGCAAAAATAGACATGGTATAAGGCCCGACAGGTTTTTGCGACTGGCCATGCCCGCGAAGATCCACCGCCACGGTTCGATACTGCCTGGAGAAGAAGGGCAATTGTTCCTCCCAATCACGGGTGCTGGAACCGAGTCCGTGAATGAATACGATTGGCTGGCCTTCCCCGGCAGTTTCATAATACAGGTCGATGTTGTTCGCATTCAGCTTTGGCATGATGCTTTTCCTTATTCTTTAAATCGATAATGAACGCTTTATGGGCAGCCATTCGCCAGCTGCTCTTCGAAGGTTGCAGCGAAGGCATGATAACCGGAGCCATCACAGGCGGCACGGAAGAAATAGTAATTCGTAGATTGAGGGAAGGCGACCGCCATCAAGGCTTCGATGCCGGGGTTGGAAATGGGCGTGGGCGGCAGGCCAGTGTTCAGGTAGGTGTTATACGGAGAAATGACTTCCAGGTCTGCCAGCGAAAGCGGACTCTTCCACCACGAGTTTGTGTCGAATTGATAGCCGAGAGCATATTGAATGGTGGGGTCGGCATCCAGTTTCATGCCGATGGAGAGACGGTTGAGATATACCGAGGCGATGATCGGCGCTTCTTCGACATGTACAGCCTCACGTTGAATGATGGAAGCAAGGGTCACTGCCTGAAGAACGGTCAGGCCCTGGTTGGAGAAACTGGTTTGCATATCGGTGGTGAGACGGGACGTGAAGTTACGTCCGATCACATCCAGAAGCTGGTTAAGGGTCGTCTCGCGTGGAAGAGTGTAGGTATCGGGGAAAAGGAAACCTTCCATGGTGGTGGGAGAGGCAAAGGCCAGAACCTGGGGCGGAGTGGTCGCAGCGGAGAGAAAGGCATCGGGATCAATGGACAAGCCCGAGGTCGGGAGTGAGGCGGCGATCTCTTCCATCCGCCAGCCAGGCAGGATGATCAGAGTCGCATCTGTGGGTGAAAATTTCTGAAGCGACTGAGCAATGTCGATGATGGATTGGGCCGGGCTTAGAGTGAAGTCGCCGGATTGGATGGTGAGGTCAATGCCGGTGTAAACGGCGTAATCGTAAAAGGCATTGGCATTGGAAATAAAGCCAAGCCCTTCAAGCCGGTCTGAAATGGATATGACCGATTCGCCGGGCTCGACACGAAAGGGTTGTTCAAGTCCGTTTGGGTCGAGGGGGGTGGTGAGCACATCTCCGTGGGCAAGCAGGCGGGACGCGAATTCGATGCGGTTGGAAATGGAAAGCGTTTTGGCGGGCGGGCCATATAACAGGGAGGCACGCGCAGGAATGTAATAAAGAAATGCAAAGATGCACATGCAGGCAAAGATGACAATAGCCGCAAGGATGAAATAGTATTGATAGCGATGAAAGAAACGGAGCATTTGATTTACGGTTTACGATTGGCTTCGAGATAGGATTGCAGGATCACAACAGCGGCGAACTCGTCCTGATGACCAGCGCGCTTTTTGCGGGAAACGCCGAGTTCGATGCGGGCGGCACGGGCGATCTGAGTGCTGTGGGATTCGTCCCATAACTCGACGGGAATGTCGGTTTGACCTTGAAGGGCCTCTGCAAAACGCCCGGCTCGACGCCCGGCGGGGTTTGGTTGCCCGTCTTCATCATAAGATTGCCCGACAACGATTCGGCTTACATCGTTTTGTGCAGCAAGGTCCGCCACCTGCGCGGCATCAACGAGACGTGAAACATGTGTGATGACTTTCAGCGGACTGGCGATGGTAGCCGTCGGGTCGCTAAGGGCAAGGCCGATGCGCTTTTCACCGTGATCAACTGCGAGGATTCTCATGGTGTTTTGAGACGATGGGTCATGCGCGATAGACTATGGAAAACATTCATCTATCGTCCATGGTCTATCGCCTATTTAACCTCCACAGAAATATTGAAAGGGATCAATGGCAGCCACTTCCACCAGGCCGGTGTGATGGCGATCTGCGGTTCGTCACGCAGGACCAGAGTCTCTTGCAAGTCAGTTTGTGCCTGCGGCAGGGAGACTCCGCGAATGAGGTTGAAGACCGTAAGCGCGTCCACATTGCGGAGCGCCATCTGGGTGGCTTCCAGTTGAAAATATGTCACACCCGAGGAATCTGTGGCGGGTGTATCGAGCAAGGTGAAGGTCATTTCGCCAAAGGCAGAAAATCCCTGCGGGATGGATGCATTCACAGCTGAAGCGGCGAGTTGATTCAGATCGTCTGCCAAAATATAATGGGCAGTAAATTCCGCCTGGATGGAAAGGGCAAGGGTTGTACCAGCTTCGCCAACTGGCGGTGAAAATTCTTCACGCTGAATTTCCACGATCTCGAAGGTATCCTCCAGCAGCAGGTCATGAGTCCCGATCTGTGAGCGGGTCTGTTCCATGGCCTGAGCTTTCAAATCGCCAAGCACAAATTCACGCAAGGCAGTGCGGTCATTATCGTCCGCTCCGATCACTCTTGCATTTGTGCCGCCTGTGGTCGGCTCGGGGTTGCTGACGGTAATGGACAAACCAAGCGGGCCTTCAACCACTTCGATCTCGCCGATCTCCAAGTTCGCCTGCTCGCCAGGTTCAAGCGCCTCGATGCGCACCTCAACGATCTCATCCACACCTGCGGGCAGGCGCGTATCGTTAAGTGTCACAAAACGGATAAGAGATGTCGCCGCCACCACAGTTCCAGCGGGAATCAAAATCTCATCCGGCCCGAGGTTTGTGAATTGCACCACGCCTCTGGCCTTGTTCTTCGGGATCGAAATCTGACTCGTCACCGGAACAGAGCCCTCCGCACTGACCGTGATGGAGATCGAGCGTGCAGGGATCTCGCCGGTCAATGAAACCGATGTCTTGGACGTTTCAGCACTGACCGGAATCACAATGGAGGCGTTGTAGGCCTCTGGATATAAAGTCACCGCCGCACGCGGGACGAAGAGGCCTGCCATGACCAAAACAGCCAATACTCCCGCTGAGAATGTGACCACTCTCCCTAAAAGCGATGTCCTCCATGCAGGTTCTTTCACCAAAACTTCATTACGCATCGCGCGTAAATCGCGCTTGGGAGGTTTCGGCGTACGCTGAGTTCGGGGCGCGGAATCAGGCCATGGGTCCTTTTGAGCCGAGATCGTCGTCTTGAATACGGGAATGCCAAGCGACTCCGCATCACGCCGGACGTTCATGCGGCGAGTGACAAGTCCCAGATGCGCTCCCAAAGAATCCGCATGGCGTTGAAGAACTTTCAGGTCGAGCAAACGAAGCGCGACCTTTTCGTATTTCGGCCATACCAGCAGGATACGCGACGTCTTTGCCCACGATAATTTATCGCGGACGGAGATGAGGTCATCGTGAGATTCGAGGGTAATGATCTTGGTTTTCAAGAGAGGAGTTTGATAGATTGCAGATTAGCGATGTAGGCTTCTTGCTTTTTCAACCAGCGAAGGAAGAGTCTTCAGGAATGAATCAACCTGCTCTGGAGTTGTACCTGTTCCAAGAGTAATTCTCAATGAGCCCAAGGCCCAATTGCGGGAGTGACCGAGGGCAGTGACCACTTCGCTGGGTTCGGGGTTGCCGGTCTTGCAGGCCGAGCCGGAGGAACAGGCGAAGCCTGCCGACTCGAGCAATTGTAAAAGAAGATTTCCGTCCACATCGTTGAAGACAAAGGAGGCATGGTTGGGCAGTCGCTGCTCAGGGTGACCGGTGAGCTTCGAATCGGAAATACCTTCGAGGACGGTGCCAATGATGTGGTCGCGCATCGGTCTGACGTGTGCAGTGCGTGCCTCGCGTTCTTCGGCTGCAAGGCGCAGCCCTTCGGCAAAGCCGACTATGTACGGCACATTATGAGTCCCGGCGCGCAGGTCGAACTCCTGACTTCCACCGGTGAGATGCGGCACAAGCCCAGTCCCTTTGCGAACGTATAATGCGCCAACGCCTTTGGGACCATAAAATTTATGCCCGCCAAGAGACATCAAATCCACGCCAAGTTTTGTCACCTTCACATCAAGATAGGCCGCAGCTTGCACGGCATCCGTGTGAAAGAGAATATTATTTGCCTTCGCCACTTCCGCCAGGTCTGCAATGGGGTTGATCGTACCGATCTCATTGTTGGCAAGCATCACAGACGCCATGGTGGTGTGATTGCAAACTGCCTTCGCCAATGACTCAACCGTCACTTGTCCATGCCCGTTCACGTCCAGCCATTCGAGCAGGAAACCATATTCCTTTTCCAGTTGGATGGCCGTTTTGCTCACGGCAGGGTGCTCGGTTTTGGCAATCAGGATCCATTTGCTTGAATCCTTTCGGGCCATCATCGCGCCGCGCAAGGCGAGATTATCCGCTTCCGAGCCGCCAGAGGTGAAGATAATTTCATCTGACTGACAGCCCAACACAGAAGCAATCTTTTCCCGGGCCGCATCCACAGCAGATTCCGCTTTTTGCCCAAACCGGTGAATGGATGAAGGATTCCCAAACGACTCGCGGAAATACGGCATCATCACATCGAGCACGCGCTGATCGACAGGGGTGGTGGCAGCATAATCAAGGTAAATCATGTCTGAGATTATAGCAAACTATTCCCAAGGGACGAAAAGATGAAAAACATTTGGAATGATAAAATCATGCCATGCGTAACCACTGGCTGAGAATCACGGGCGGATTATTTGGAACTGCCATCACCCTATCCATGCTTTTCGCCAATCAACTGGGGCTGGAAAGTTTTCCCACCTGGGGCGCGCGCCGTTCGGCGATCCTGCTCGCTGGAATCCTCTTGCTGACCATTTCCCTGCTCTATCGTGAGGATAATTTCATCGGTAAAATTGTCAACTCAACAGATGGACGCTTTTATATTTCCCTCCTTGCCCTAAACGCGGCGGTCATTCTCATTTATATCTGGTTTGCCTCCGATGGTCTTTGGAAAACCCTGCCCAACGAGACGAACTACTACGACCTGCAGGCCAAGGCCTTTGCCAAAGGTCAACTTGAGTTGGATGTGGAACCCGACCCAGCTTTTCTCACCATGCCGGAAGATACGCTGTACGAGCCGGAAAACCGCGCAGATATTCCTGTCCTGTGGGACGCCACGCTCTACAAAGGTAAATATTATCTTTATTGGGGACCTGCACCGGCGCTCCTGCTGACGCCTCTCAAATTTTTTTACACAGCTGACCTCAGCGATAAATTCCTTTCGCTGCTTTTCCTTACCGGCACACTTCTCTTCCTCAACCTCATCATCCTGAATTTGTGGCGAAGGTATTTCGGCCACATTCCCCGTTGGGCCGTACTGGCGGCGGTCGCCTTTGCAGGCCTGGTCAACCCGATGCCATATGTGATGGTGGAGGGACGCATCTACGAAGCCGCCATCATCGCCGCGCAATTCTTTCTCGTGGGCGGGTTTTACTTTCTCCTACCCGCACTCGATAACCCCGCACCCATCCCTCTTGCGCTTGCCGGATTGTTTTTTGTGTTTGCCATCGGCGCGCGCACACCGCTTGCGCCCGGGGTTGGGTTTGTTTCGCTGATGCTTTGCGTCTGGGCCTTTCAAACTCAGCGTCAGCGCATGATTCCTTTAATCCTCTCGTTCGCCATACCGTTGGTCATTGGCGCAGCGGCTTACATGGCTTACAACTACGCCCGCTTTGATTCCGTCACCGAATTTGGATTCCGGTATCAACTCACCAGCTATAACCTTTACGAAGACCTGGATAAGACTCTCTCGCTTGCCTACTTTCCGCCTAATTTATATAAGACTGTCTTAAACCCTTTGGAAAGGCGCGAAGCCTTTCCCTACATCTTTCCAAATCGCTGGGCCGGCCCTGAATGGTTGACGAACTATCAACCCGGTATGTATCTGACCTTCACCGAAAACATTACCGGCATGCTCATCAGCAGCCCGTTCCTATTGCTGGGTTTGCTTTCTATCTTTCGCGCGAAGCCTAACCTGCAATGGGGCCTTTTGGCTCTGGCATTGACTACCCTGGGAATTTTCCTCACCCTGCAAACCTATTTCTTCATCGCCATGCGCTACCTGCTGGACATCGTTCCCACGCTCACTCTGCTTGCGATCATCGGTTTCTGGCACGGATTTGACCTCTTCAAAAACAGAAAAATCTACATCCTCGCAGTCGCGATCTTGATGGCGTATTCCATCGCCATCAGCCTTTTGATATCCTTTTCCGGTAATCTTGAACTATTCAAGATCCACAATCCAGAACTCGTCAAACAAATGACGTGGACATTCAATTCATTTTTAAAATAAGCCATGCAAAACAAATCCATTATCAACGTCAACTTGCGCTGGTTTCTGGCAGGCATGATCTTCGCCAACATCGCCGGGCAAATGGCATACAGCACGTTGTCTCTTTATATGCTCAACCTTGGTGCAGGCGTGGCACAGGTCGGTCTGGTCTTTACCCTGGCCTCCCTTGTGCCAATGGTCATGCAGATCTTTGGCGGCTGGCTCTCCGATACCATCGGACGTCTGCGTATCATGGCCATTGGAAGTTCAATTGCGGTCTTCGGCTACCTCATCTTTGCCTTTGCGCCGAATTGGCAGTGGGTGCTCATCGGCTTAAGCATCGAATACATTTCCAATTCCGTGGTCGGTCCCAGCTTCGGTGCATATATCTCCGAGCAATCATCCGAAGAATCGCGCGGACGGGTCTTCGGCATTATATCGGGCATCTATCAAACGGTCACTGTCATCGGGCCTGCCCTGGCAGGTTTCCTCGCCTACGAATACGGCTTTCCGCTGATGATGCGCGTGGCCTTTGGGTTTTATCTCACGGCCACGATCCTGCGAATATGGATGGGAACCCAAGAACGCTTCAAGCCGCAACGTGAGGCGGTCAGGCCCACTTTCAGCGGCTTCAGGGAACAACTGCTTGCCATTTTCGCCCTGCTTCTTTCAGGCGGCGTCCTCACCTGGATCTGGGTCACTGACGCCGTTGGAGATAGCTCGTATAACCTGATCGGGCAACTTTTTCCCATTTATCTCTCCGATATCGGAAAGCTCGACATCCGACAGATCGGCATCGTCAATGCAGCGGTCGGGGTGGCAGCCATTATTGCGGCTCCGCTTGCAGGCATGCTGGTAGATAAGGTCAGTGAGCGCATAACGATGGTGACCGGGTTCACCCTAAATGGCCTCGGGTTATTCACCCTCTTGAACTCGACCAGCTTTACCGGCTTCATCCTCGCCATGTGTTTCTTCGGGCTTGGGTCGGGGTGTCTCATGCCCGCCTACGAATCCCTCATCTCAAAAGTTGTACCCGAGTCAAAACGCGGGCTGGCCTTCGGTTTCTTTGGCACCTCGCTGGGCCTGCTTTCCCTGCCCATGCCGTGGATCGGCGCTCAATTGTGGGAAAGGTCATCGCCACAAACTCCGTTCTGGTTTGCCGTTGCTGCCAATCTCATTTCGATCGCGGTGGTGTGGATGAAGTTCAGGCTGGAGGATTCCCAACCCGCGCACGCCTCCAACGCCTGAACCCGCCTCTTCCCAAGGCTGCGGCCTGATACGGCTCTCTGAATCTTGATTCTCGTCCGATACCTTTTGGTTTACAATGACCCATAGGAGAATCTCATGACTGACTTCCTAAACTTTCTCAACACCGCCGACCTTGACACGTTAACGCAAGTGAACGGCGTCACCCGTCAAATAGCGGGAAATCTCATCGCCGCACGCCCGTTCAATTCCGTGGAGGAATGCCTCCAGGTCAAAGGCATGGGAAAGACCCTGCTGGCAAAATTGCAGACTCATGCCGAGGCGTTGGAGATCGGTCTCGGAAGCAGAGCTATGGTTCCGGTCCAGGAGGAGGCGATGCCCGCCCTCATGGAGAAGACTCCGCCTGCACAAGAGTCGCCCAAGGAGCAGGATTCATTCTTCAAACGGCTGGGACGGGCATTCTTATATTTCCTGAGAGCCCTGGTGAGATTGATCATGCTCGCCATTTTGATCGTATCTGTCGGCGCGCTTTTCTATTTTGGATTGCCGTATATTCAAGATACGTTCATCGCGCCGGTCGAACGGAACACCGAGCAGATCCAAAACCTGGAAGATAAGGTAGCCATTCTGCAAAGCCAGGTGGAGGATTTGAGCGCCCGTGTGGGTGCGATGGAAGATTCCGTTGAGGCGCATAGCGAATCCATCGGAAAGTTGGAGGAGATGCAGGCAACGCTCGAAGCGCAGCTTGAGGAAAACAACGACAAGGTTCTGGTGGAGTTGAAACACGAGGTGATGTTCACGCGCGCCCTGGATATTCTCGCCCGTGCAAGGCTATATCTGGCGCAAAGCAATTTCGGGCTTGCGAAATTGGACGTGCAAACCGCCCGCGCCCTTTTGGCCGAGCTACAGGCAGAGACTGATGACGATATTCTCGCACAGGCCATCACCCGGCTGGATATGGCTCTTGGCAACCTGCCGGACTTTCCCGTTGTGGCCTCGGGTGATTTGGAAATTGCATGGCAAATCCTGATCTCTGGCAATGCCCCGGCAGCCACACCGACATTTACTTTCACGCCCACACCCGCCGCATTGGGGACCTTTACCCCCACGCCGCCCGCTGCAGAATCACCCACTGCGACAATCGAAGCTACATTTACACCGACGCCGTTCGACATC
>JAEURI010000174.1 GCA_016789225.1 Anaerolineales bacterium | reverse complement strand
GCTTGCCGAAGCCAAGCAGGTCAAAGGCAAGCCGCAGATCATCATCGCCGATACCATCAAGGGTCGAGGTGTTTCGTTCATGGAACATCCAGCTGCGCTTGAAATTGGAAAAGGACTCTATCCCTGGCATTCGGGTGCGCCGGATGATGCAGCCTTCGAGGTAGGTTATTCTGAACTGATTCAACGCATCAATGCGGACCTCAAAGCTGTGTCGCTCGACCCGTTGCATTTGACTCCCGTTGAGCCGGAAGCAAAGACCGCAACGCCATCCATGCTCGAAGGTGAACCTCTCAGCCAGGCAGCGCTGGATCGTCTTTCTGTGAAGCCAACGGATGAATATGTTTCGCGTGCGTATGGTCAAGCTTTGGTGGAACTCGCCGCCCAGCGCAAAGACATCGTCGTGCTCGATGCTGATCTATCTTCTGATTGCAAAGTCCGCGACTTTGAGAATACCTATCCCGACCGCTTCATCGAAAATGGCATCGCCGAACAGGATATGGTTTCGATGGCGGCTGGTCTTGCCCGTCAGGGACTCTTGCCTGTTGTCAACTCATTCGCCAGTTTCCTCGCTTCCCGTGCCAATGAGCAGATCTATAACGCCGCAGGCGAAAAATCCAAGATCATTTACGCCTTGCATTATGCCGGTCTGATTCCCGCCGGACCTGGCAAGTCGCACCAGTCCCTGCGCGATATTTCGCTTTTCTCTGCGCTTCCAAATTGTACCATCCTGCAACCTTGCAGCGCCGAAGAGACTCGCATGGCGATGGATTATGCCGTGAACAAAACCGATGACGTGGTTGCGCTGCGCCTCATCATTGGACCCAGTCCGCGCCGGATCGCACTCCCGGCTGGGTATGAGTTCAAGCTTGGGCAAGGCTGTCAACTCACGGCTGGGAAAGATGCGGTCATGTTTGCGTATGGACCGGTCATGCTGCATGAAGCTCTCCTTGCCAGTGAACTCCTCGCTGAGCGTGGATTCGGTTTGAGCATTATCAACATGCCTTGGCTCAATCGAATTGATGTGAAGTGGCTGACTGAAGTCCTCAAACCTTACTCAAATATTTTCATGCTCGAAGATCATCACCCCGCTGGCGGCTTGATGGATAACATTCTCACCGCCTGTGCAGAGTATGGTTTGCTCAATGGCAAACAGATGATCAAGTTCGCGGTCGAGGGGTATCCGGCCTGTGGCACGCCGCAGCAAGCTCTGATGTTCCATGAGTTGGATGGCTTATCGCTTTCCAAGCGCGTGATCAAGTATTGCGGTTGATGAATGTCTGAAATAAAGATCGGAATTCCCCTGCACGGCAAGATGGCGGCGCGCGCCTTCCATCAACCATCCTTCCGTCAACGGTTGACGGAGGGTGGTTTCAAGCCGCTGTATTTTCTTAGTCCCACGTACTTTCGTGCGTTTGATTTTGACCCCAAACAGTATTTCGAACTGCAAGTGGAACAATACGACGCGCAATATCAAAAGCATTTCTTGTTACAACAACTTAGAACGCTCCGTCGTTTTGTGGTTGTAACCGAAACCACCGATTTGCGTTTCCGTGAGTTGATCGAAGGAAAACTATTCGATGCGACTCTTTTGGGGATGGCGGCTCAGATGACTTATGTCAGCCTTGTACGTCATATTCCCGGGATGGGAAATTTATTGGCATGGTTTGAATCGCAATTTTATGCCACACATGCACATGACAGATTTTTTAAGGAATATGAAATGCAATGTGTGTTAACTCCTGGCATGGGAAATTATAACTTCTGGAATGAGGGCAATTTTGCTCTCGAAGCTCAGCGTATGAGGATTCCCGCCTTCGCTGCCATTACCAATTATGACAACATTGTTAATATGGGGTATCGAGCTTTTGAGCCCACCTGTCTTGGGGTGTGGAGTGAACACATGGCGGATGAGGTTATCAAACTACATCGATATCCTGCTAAAAGACTTGAAGTCATTGGGCCTGTTCAGTACGACCGTTATACGCAGCCATTGCAGATCAGCCGTGAAGAATTTCTAAGGTCGATACATCTTGATCCATCCCAAAAGACCATCTTTTTTGCGGGTGGAGTGAATATCAATCATTATTTCGAAATATATCGTTTATTTGTCGAGGGAAAAGAACGTATCTGGAAGGATGGGTTCAATTTTATTGTCCGTCCTCAACCTCATGCAAAATTATTGGATTCTCCCGGCTGGAGGATCATTGAAAAATTGTTTACTCAGTCGGGAGTGTATGTTTCTAACCCAGGCTCGATTGACGCTATCGGTGACCGTACTCAGGAATTACGCCTTGACCTTGGCTTGGATGATGGGGTGGACGAACTTCATTGTCTTCTGCGGTACAGCGATGTATTGATAAATAATTTCTCCACCATGGGGCTGGAGGCCGCCATATGTGACTTGCCGACAATTCATATTGGTTATGACGCCTATACTTTTGGAGTACGGTTTGGCGTTACGACTGGATTCCAACGTCGCATGACCCATAATCGCAAACCAATGCGTTTGAAGGCTTCGAAGGTGGCAAAAAGTGAAAAAGATCTGCTGGAATATATTGGACAATATCTGAGCGACCGCAACTTGGACTCCGAAGCGCGATATGAATATGCAGTGTCCGAATGCGGCGAATTGGATGGACATGCTGCATCGCGTTTGATGACGATGATCAAGAGCCATTTGTAGCATTGGAAGGATTCGAACTCAAGGAGTATGAAATGGTTGATTTGAAGGAACTGTTTGAAAAAGGAAGATGGTATCACTGTTTTCGTTATGATGGACTGACTTCCAATGGAACCTATGATGTTGCTAATTATATAGAGCACTATAAGTTCGATAAATATTATGGTGGAAAGACGGTATTGGATGTTGGTTGTTCTGATGGCTATTTCTCTACCTGGATGAAGGAGCATGGTGCAGATAGGGTATTAGGCGTTGATTCTAATAAATATGACGGCTCTCTTGCCTTTGTGCCTTCAATTGCGTTCAAGCAGATTCACCAGGAGAAGTATGCCCAATATGCAGATGATTACGCCGTATATCGCCCATTATATGAAAAATATGGATTAACTAACTCGAATAAACTTCTTTTTATGGCCAAGCTCATGGAGTTGGATATTGAGTTTCGTACGGGGTCAATTTATGATCTATCCGCATTTGGTGAATTCGACCTTGTGATGTGCAATGATCTGCTTGAACATCTCAGGGATCCGATTACCGCCATCGAACAGCTTTACCTGGCTACAAAGGGGAAATGTATCATTACTGTTTCTTCTGCACTTAAAACCGGTTGGTTTGATCGAAAAAAGGCCCTTGCGCTGTATCAAGGGCATGTATCTGGGGGATCCTTTTTTAGCCTTTCTGAAGAAGCAGTAAAAGCAATGTGTGCTTCCGCCGGTTTTAAGAAGATTGAAGTTGTTAGTCGTTTTGAAATGTTAAACAGGAGACATGGAACTCCCAATAGCCATTTTGTCTTACATGCATATAAATAGCGGTTGGGCTGGATGCTTGGATCTGTCTAAGTAAAAAAATGATTGAGTTGAAATGAAAATTGGAGTTAAAGACGCTATTTCCAATATAGTTGCCTTGGTTGCAGGGTATTTTACAGTTGCCGACCTTTCTATTTTTCATGAATTCGAACCGCCTCCAACAGGCGGTGGGCATCAGTTTCTGCGAGCATTTTGGAAACAGGCGGAAGAATATGGATTGCACATCGAAAACAATCTACTTTCACAATCTACCCGTGCCTGTCTGTTGAATTCATTCAATTTTAAAGAGAAACGCCTTCAACGATTGAAGCGAGACACGGTTTTATATGTTCACCGCGTAGACGGGCCTATTGACGTATATCGTGGCCGGGACGATGGTGTGGATAAAAGTATTCATGCGGTAAATTTGAAGTTTGCCGATAAGACCATCTTCCAATCGCAATATAGCCTTGAAAAACACCTTGCGCTAGGCATGGAATTTAAGAACCCAACTATTGTTCTCAATGCTGCTGACCCGGAGATATTCCATTCACATGCACGAGTGGAATTTTCTCGCAATCGGAGGATACGCTTGATCGCTTCAAGTTGGTCGAATAATGTCAATAAGGGCGCAATGGTGTATCAGTGGTTGGATGAGCATCTGGATTGGGAGCGTTTTGAAATGACATTTGTTGGACGCAGCCCGGTGGTGTTCAAGAATATTCGTATGATTCCGGCAGTGGATTCGTTCCGCATGGCGGAGTTGTTCCGTGAGAATGATATCTACCTTACTGCCAGTAAGAATGATCCTTGTTCGAACTCTCTTATTGAGGCGCTGACTTGCGGAATTCCGGCGATTTACTTGCAGAGTGGCGGTCACCCTGAGATTGTGAAGCAGGCTGGGGCAGGGTTTGAGGCGGCGGAGCAGATTCCTGAATTGTTGAACCAGCTTATATATCAGTACGAGGCAGTTCAGTCGCGCATCTCGATCCCGTCTATCAAGGAAGTCAGTACACAGTATTTGAAGGTTTTGGAATTGATCTCATGAAAATGTTGGTAACAAGCATTGGGGAAAATATGATCCGTGCGGCTTCATGGAATTGGAAGCCGTACTCGCGCTTGATCTTGTACGGCGATGATGCAGGCTGGGTGTTAGATTGGGAAATGCGCGAATTAAGGCGTATTTCTGAGCACTTGGGGATTCGTTTGGCAAAACCAATTTGGAAACATGCGGCACAACCTCAATCCATCTTTTTTTCTAATCATTTTGTTTTAACAAAAGATGATTGGTTAAAGCTTTTGCCCAATCGGATTGGCTTTGCCTATTTTCATGGAAAACCAAATACAGGTGATGAATTGTTTGATAAGTTCTATAAGTCATTATCTGTTCATCACGAAAAAGTTTCACGTATTCAAGTTTCACATTCTGAAATGAGAAATGTATCCCTTGAAACAGGGATTGACCCATCTAAGGTTTTTTTAATCCCCATCGGTATCAACACAGATTTTTTTTCATTCCGTACGAGGGAACAAAGATATGCCGCACGTGAGAAGTTAGGGATTCCGCAGTCAGCATTTGTAGTTGGTTCATTCCAGAAAGATGGTGTAGGTTGGGGGGATGGCATGGAGCCGAAGCTTATTAAGGGACCGGATGTCTTTGTAAATACATTGAAATTATTAAAAAATGATGTGCCGGAGCTACACGTTTTGCTCTCAGGACCTGCACGAGGTTATGTGAAGAATGGGTTGGATGCGGCACATATCCCATATACGCATGTATACTTAAATTCCTACCCTGATATTGCAGAATTGTTCCAGGCGTTGGATTTGTATATTGTTGCTTCTCGTCAGGAGGGTGGACCAAAAGCAATTTTGGAAAGCATGGCGAGTGGTATCCCCTTAGTTACCACACGTGTGGGACAAGCCATGGATTTGGTGAAGCATGGCGAAAATGCTTTCATGACCGATGTGGAGGACGTAGAAGCTCTGGCTTCATTTGCACAGCAGGTGTATCACTCTGGTGTAGATACTTTGATGCCCGTGCTAAAAGCAGGTCGTACTACAGCCGAAGCAAATAGTTATAAAAGCCAAACCCCCCTGTGGGCGAGATTTATGAAAGATTTTGTTGACGCAGAATAGAATGCCAAGGAATTTTCTCAATTTTCTAAAACGAACCTTCCCGAACTTCTTTCGGGTTGTGTTTGCTCTGCGAGATCGGGTAATGACCATTCCTGCCCGCTTAAAACTTTCAATGCTCCAAAAAACGGATGCTGGGGTTGCTGTTGCTTACCTTAGCCCGCACTTTCCGAAGCCGCCGGTTTCGCGCAGTGAGTTTGTGCATGGCGGCGCGGTTAAGCTAACTTATCTTTCCGAGAATATTCCTCACCACTTTCCTTCCGCAAACTTGTTGTATGCTGTTAGCAGTGTTGCCCATCCTTTGCAGATCGAAATCCTTAAAGCGGCGAAGCATAAGGGTTTGAAAGTTATTGTGAATCAGAACGGCGTTGCTTTCCCTGCATGGGATGGCACGAATTATGAAGTCTCCAATCGTTCGTTAAAACAGTTGATCAGCTTTGCGGATTTCATCATTTGCCAAAGCCGATTTTGCAAAGACAGCGCGGAACGATACATTGCTCCGCCGGACGTGCCCAGTGAAGTTATCTATAATCCCGTAGACACCCGCCTCTTCTCCCCCGATGCTTGGCCGGCAAAACCTGAGGCATTGACCTTGCTTTTAGGCGGTAACCAATATGAAAAGTATCGCCTTGAACTAGCATTGCAAACGCTAAAAGCTTTGCATCGAGAAGTTCCCAACGCAAAATTGATCGTCACTGGCAATCTATGGCTTCCGCGTGATGAAGCCGAAGCATGGACAAAGCAAGCTTTGCACGAAATGAATCTAATTGAGCATGTGACCTTTACCGGAACCTACGCCCAAACGGATGCACCTGCTTTGTATTCCCAAGCTCATTTGTTGTTGCACACTAAATACGCTGATCCGTCACCGGGTCTGGTCTTGGAAGCGATGGCATTGGGAATGCCGGTCGTTCATTTGGATAATGGCGGGGTGCCGGAGTTGGTCGGTGATGCTGGCATTGGCGTTCATGTGGAGCATGATTGGAACAAGATCAACCTGCCAAGTCCGCAAGCGATGGCGGATTCAGTCATGCGAGTCTATGCCCGTCGCGAAGAGCTTTCGCAGAAAGCACGCCAACGAGCGGTGGACTTGTTCTCGTTAGAAAAGTTCGTGGCAAGGCATAAAGAGATTTTCGAAAAGGTTTTGAATTCCTGATGAAAATTTCTGTCATCCTTTGCACTCGCAATCGCTTTGACGATTTCATGAAGACTCTTCCCTCCGTCGCAGCGCAGACTCGCCTGCCAGATGAATTGATCGTCGTCGATTCGTCGGATGAGAAGAAGCTTGAGGCATATCTCACTTCGGTTAAGTTGCCTTTCCATGTTCGCTATTTTCACACCCAACCCGGTCTGACCTTGCAGCGCAATCACGGTATCCGTGAATGTTCCAGTGATTTGATTTTTTTCTTCGATGATGACGTGGATTTGGACAAGAACTATCTCGCTGAAGTGGAAAAGGTGTTTGCAAGCGATGTAAATCATAAAATTGGTGCGGTTGGCGGAAAGATCGCCAACACTCCACCCCAGACTTTGCGCATGGGATTTGAGATCGCTTTTTTCGGTTTTATCCGCACATTTTTTGGTATCGTTGGAACCCGAAACGGGAAGTTCTATCCTTCCGGCATGCCTTCGCACCCGCGTAAAAATCAGCCAAGCGGATTTATTGAATGTCTCTCTGGCTGTTGCATGGCATTTCGGCGTGAAGTGTTCGAGAAATCAAAATTTGATGAAGCCCTGGCTCATTACGGTTTGATGGAAGATGTGGATATCTCCAAGCAAACTCTCGACGCAGGCTACAAGATCTATTATCAAACCTCTGCAACCTTCATCCATAATGAAAGCCCAATGAACCGGCTCAAAGTTCAGCAATGGGCGGAAATGAGCGTTGTCAATTATGATTATCTCTTCCGCAAGAGTTGGAGCAAAGACCCATGGCGCTGGTTCTTTTATTATTGGGCATTGATCGGTCTGTTTGTTGCGAATTTTCACAGCCTCAAAGGCTTGACCGGCACATTCAACGGAGTGAAGA
>JAEURI010000153.1 GCA_016789225.1 Anaerolineales bacterium | reverse complement strand
ACATCCCGGCGATCAAACTGGAATACAGCAGAAAAACCTCCCTATTTGTCATTGTCGTACTCCAGAGATGATTCGTCGAAGCCGCACGAGGAAGGTGACGATACTCCCCAAAACGATCAAGGCCAGTCCCCAGGTCATAAGAGAGGGAATCGGGAAGACCAGCGAGAGCGACCCATAATAAAGGCAGACCGCAATCAGGGTAAACATGCGATGCGATTTCGCCATCGGCCCCTGAAATAACTGGGATACTCCCATCGTATTCCCCAACGCCCGGATATACGCCACTAGTAGGGAAAAAATAGCGGCAAGGTATCCAAAAACTTCCATGCTGCCAGATGCATACCCGGCGCTGATAAAAATAACCACATCCGAAATTCGGTCAGGCACTTCGTTGAATATCTCCCCGAGGGCAGAGACCTTGCCCGTCTCGACTGCAACCATGCCATCGAACATATTCGCCAGCAATCGCAAAAGGATAAAGGCCGCTGCCGCCCACCACAACCAAAGACTGTCGTCATGCGAGGTCAACAGGAGACTTCCGGCGGCAGTAAAAGAAAAAATCGCGCTGGCCACCGAAATTGCATTTGGAGATATACCCCATCTTGCAAGCGCGCCTGCCATTCGTTGAGAAACAGGACTCTTTCGAGCAGAAATGGGTCTTCGATCAGGTATGCGATCCTTCATAGTGTCCCATCCAATCTTTTCCTTTTACTTTATTCAACACACCAGCCGAAAAAAGGTTGCATGGATCATAACAATGGGATTACCAAGTCTCCCAGGACGTCGACCCAAGGTCATGATAAACCTCACTTGCCCTCGCAAGCCAAATCTCCTATCCTAGGAGGGAAAGGGCAATCAAATGAACACAACCAATCAACCTACCTTATTGAGTCTTATCCTCAAAACCAGTGTAGCTCACACACTGACGTATTTCCTGATGGGCATCCTCGCCTTCAGCTTTCTGAACTATGAAGGCAGTTTCGTGAGCGGCGCATTGGCGAACTACATGCGCCCAACGGACAGTCCCTGGGTGGCAGCAGGACCTGGGTTGCAATGGATCCGTGGCATTATTTTTGCGCTGGCGTTCTATCCGCTGCGGGAGAGCTTCTTTCATAAAAAGAATGGCTGGCTGATCCTGGGCTGGGTGCTCACAGCCTTGGGAATCCTTTCCACTTTTGGCGCAGCTCCCGCCTCCATCGAAGGCATGATCTACACCAACTATCCGACCAACATTTTCAGTTATGTCGAGATCGTCCCGCAAGCCTTCCTGTTCGCAGGTCTGCTGTATTACTGGGTCAACCACCCCGAAAAGAAATGGCTGAATTGGGTCTTGGGAATCTTTTTCATACTCGTCGTTTTGATGTCCACATTGGGTGTGATGGCAGCGACAGGACTGCTTCAAGTACCTGCTTAATCCCTCATTCCTCCTAAAAAGAACAAGTTCACCGCACGGAATGCTATACTCCGGGCGGTTTGTTTATGTTTATTATGAAAGGAAAAAATATGAGCAGAAAGAATTTAGAAACGATCCTTGGCATCTCTGTCTTGCTTACATCCATGCTGGCATGTAACCTCGGCAGTATCGCCCCATCAGATTCCCCCACCTACGATCCAAATTCAGAAGGAACCCCATCCCCTGAAATAAGCGAAGCACCAACCGAGGCAGCGCCCATTGAAGGATCAGGTTCCTCCATAGGTGCATGTTCAAATCCCTATCTGCCCATCTTGCAAGGCGCAACGTGGGATTACACTCTCACCGGTCCCGTGCCCGATACGTTCACGCGAAGTATCATCAGTGTGGAAGCAGAAGGTTTCATCGATCAGGATGTCTTCGGCACAGGCGTGACTCGCCAGGGTCAATGGAAATGCGAGAACGGCAACTTGATCGCGCTCAACCCATCAGGCGGGGAATCGGCAAGTGTCTCGACCGAAGGCATGTCGGTGGAATATGAAACCACTGCAATTGAAGGCGTGACCTTGCCCGCCTCGATCAACCCCGGCGACAGTTGGTCCCAGTCCCTGACCCTGGAAGGCGCTCAGACCATCAACGGCGAAGCCTTCCCTGCCAGCAACCAAACCACCCAAACCTGTACCGCCGCCGGAGTTGAATCCGTTACCATCCCTGCCGGGACGTTCGACGCCATGCGCGTGGAATGTCAGGTGAACATGAACATCACACTCGAAATGTCCGGCAGTCCGTTTGCTACCAGCATCGCATTGACCAATACCAATTGGTATGCCATAAAAGTTGGCTTGGTCAAAACCGTGTCCACTGGCAGCGGGTTGGATAGCACCATTGAGTTGACTTCATATTCAATTCCTTAGACCTGATATACTACGCCCTATGGCCCTCCCCTCCCTTCACCTTGACATCAATCAACCTGACTTTATCAGAGACCCGTACGACCAATTGACGTCCCTGCGAAAAGAGATGCCGGTCTTTCACGACCCGGTCTGGGACAAAGTCTTCTTTACCCGTCACAGCGACATTGCCGCATTGCTCAAAGACAAACGCCTCGGGCGCACCATGTTGCATCGCTACTCGCGGGACGAGATCGGCTGGCCTCCGCCCGACCCACGCGAAGTTCCCTTCCGCCGCTATCAGGATAACGTCTTCATGGACATGGAAGCGGACGCCCACAGCCGCATCCGCTCGCTGGTGACAAAGGTCTTCACACCCAAACGCGTGGAAAGCATGCGCGCCACCCTCGAAACCACCACCCACAAACTTATCGACGCCGTGCAGGCAAACGGAAGCTGCGATTTCGTCCACGACATTGCCGAACCGCTTCCGGTCATCATGATCGCGAGTCTGCTGGGGATTCCCGAAAATCAATTGCAGCATCTGCGCCCATGGTCGAATGCCATCGTCAAAATGTATGAACTTGGCTACACCGACCAACAAGTGCAGGAAGCCAACCGCGCTGCCACCGAATTCATGGAGATGATTGGAGCCATCGCCGCGGAACGCCGCATCAAGCCGCAGGATGATCTCATCACCGAATTGGTGCAGGTGGAAAACCAGGGCGACAAACTTACCGAAGATGAATTACGCGCCACTGCCATCTTCCTGCTCAACGCGGGGCATGAAGCCACGGTCAACGGCTCTTCGCTTGGGCTGCGCGCCCTCTTCAAGAATCCGGATCAACTCGCGGCGATGAAAGAGGCGGTCGCTCAAGGCAACACATCCCTGCTCAAGACTGGCATCGATGAAATGTTGCGCTACGAAACTCCGCTGCCGATGTTCGAACGTTACGTCCTCGAAGATATGGACTTCAACGGAGTCCAACTTAAACGCGGAACGGAAGTGGCGCTGATGTACATCTCCGGCAATCGCGATGAAGCCCGCTTCACCCAACCGAATGACCTGCTTCTAACCAGGGAGGATAATCCCCTGCTGACGTTTGGTCTCGGCACGCATTACTGCCTGGGTGCTCCGCTGGCACGCCTGGAATTGCAGGTGTTGTTCAGTGTCTTGTTCACACGCTGCCCGAACGTCCGCGCGGCGGGCGAAGCCGAATTTGCAAAAGGCTTCGTTATTCGCGGCTTGAACAAATTGCCGGTGAATCTGTAAATGATTGGAATGGAGTCAAAGGTCTTCTGACTTTTAGCTCCATTCCAATAAATACGGGGGACTTCCCTGTTACCTTTTTTCAACCTCCTGCAACTAATAAGCGTGCGCACACCACACAGGAGGTTTATGACCGCCCTAATGAATATGGAAACAAAAGAATTGGACGAGAAGGAATTAGCCCGCAAAGCCATCACCGACGTGGAAGCCTTTGCCGAACTCTACCAACAGCATGTCACCCGCGTCTACCGCTATCTCATGGCGCATGTCGGCAATGTGAAGGATGCTGAAGACCTCACCTCACAGACCTTCATGGCCGCGCTGGAGGGAATCCGTTCGTTTCGCGGCGCCGGTTCGTTCGCAGCCTGGATCATGGGGATCGCTTCAAAGAAACGACTGATGTTCTTTCGCGGGAACAGGAACGAGGTCGCGTTGGAGGCGGCGGATCAATATCCCAGCCCAAGCCTGCCCACCGACAAGGCCGCCATGCAGCGGTTGAGACTCGAATCCATTGCTCATGCGCTCCGGCAAATTTCCACGGAGCGCTCCGAAGCGATCGCTCTCATCTATTTCAGTGAACTCTCGTATGCCGAGGCTGCGGGTGTGATGAACAAAAATGAAGCATCGGTAAAAATGCTCGTCTCGCGCGGCCTGCAAGACCTGCGCGAGCGAACCTCCCTACGCATGGAGGTGGAAGAATGAACGAACTCGATAAAAACAAACCGATCGAAACTTTATTGGAAGAGACCGCTGAGCAGCTTCAGCCTAATTTGATGTTCAAAGCCGAGCTGGAGGAAAGACTGCGCAAGGCACATAAACCGCGCGCTTCGTTTACACTGCCGGGTTTTAACGGCCTGATGCCCGCCCTGACAAGCCTTGCCGTGTTTGGCGCGCTGGTTGTTTTCATGATCTGGCTGTTCCAAGCGGTCGAACCACAAATCGGAGTTGGCAGCGAAGATGGATTTGCCTGTCCCGTCACACCGCCGAACGGCAGCCTGCCTCCCGGTGAGAGCGTTGAATCTGAGCTTTATCTTGGCAACGGTGAATTGTGGACGGCGCTCTGGCCGGACGGTAAAGTGTATATGGAAGCGCACAATCAAGAAGCCGACGGCTCCTTCTCGATGAAGTGGGGCTTCGTGCGCGCTGTGGCCGGCCCACTGACGGTGGAAGGCCGCCGACTCGATGCAGAAGCAGAACCCTTGCGCGCCTTCATCAATGATAGCTACGGCGACAGCGGACTGCAGATTCTTGCGCTTATCTTCCCCACCACCGGCTGCTGGGAAGTGACTGCACGCGTCGGCGAATCTTCGCTGACCTTTGTAACCGAGGTGATCTTCGGCGAAACAGCCCCGCAACCGATTGAAAACTTCGATATCGTCCCCACGCCGCTCGTCGATGCAACCGAGACTCCGCAAACCGTAGAGCCGACGGCCTATTCCTGGCGCGGGATGACGCTCTACCTTGAAGCCACCCTGCCGGAAACACCGTCCCAGTTGAAAATATTCCAGACTCAAAATACAGCTCCCGCCACAGCCGAGGATGCGCGTGCGTTGGCACAGCAGTTCAACATGAACGGAGATATTTACGAATCGCCCGGCAACCTGCCGGACACAAACGTATATCTGGTCGTGGAAGGAAATCGTCAACTGTTCGTGCAATCGAACATGCTATATCACTATGTCACCGACCAAAGCGCCTATCTGAACAATCCGTCTTTTGGCAGGTATGAAAACGCAGAAGCAGAGATCAATGCATTCATGCAAACCTATGGGTTGGGTTCCGATTATGTAATCCAATACTCCGAACTTTACAACGGGTATTACGCCCTGCCGCGCATCTCGAACGGATATACGCTCCATCTCGGCTATTTCAGCGCAAGCGGCTTCCTCTTCCGCTTTACGCGGGATGGCCTGTTGGGTGTGGAAGCCGGTCTGGTGGGCTACGAAGAATTGGGGGATGTATCCATCATCAGTGCAGAGGAAGCGTGGCAAAGAATCCTCAATTCGACGGACAGCATGGGCATGCAGGAAGCCATGCAATACAACGATGATGAAAATATACAAAACTGGCTGCGTCCGCATCCATTGGATGAGACGGTCACCGTGTTCGGATGGTTAAGCTCCACTGGAAAATCCATTGATGGAAATCCGCCTCTGATTACGCTCAATGCGGTTCCTGTGACCGGAAATTTGGAGGGCATCCCGGAAAACCTTCCGAATACGTTCGTGCAAGCCATCGGTCAATTCCACGAAGAAAACGACGCGCGTACCTTCATCCTTGAGTCTTGGAGCCTCTACGATGGAATCGAAGAAGGAATCCAGGGAACGATCACGCGTGAGGGCGATGTCACAAGTATCACGATTTTGGAAGGCCCAACCCTGCTCCTGCCCGATGTGCCAGACGACCTGCTGCTTCCGG
>JAEURI010000138.1 GCA_016789225.1 Anaerolineales bacterium | reverse complement strand
TCGGTCATTGGTTTCGATACGCTCCGCTACTCAACCCAAGGCTGCACCGAGCCTGAGGGCAGGAAATGATTGATGGTCTGAATCAGGTCATCGGTCCGGGAATGAAGCGCGAGGTCTGCGAGTTGGTCAAGGATCTGGGTGAGCGAAGCACCGTCCACATGTTCCTCTTTGGTCATGCGGAAAATCTCGGAATGTTCGGTGCGTTCGAAATCAACGCCGTCTTCAAAAAGGTCTTCACGCAGTTTTTCACCGGGTCGAATCCCCGTGAATTGGATGTCGATATCACGATAGGGTTCGAGACCCGAAAGACGGATGAGGTCTTCAGCAAGGTCGAGGATGCGCACCTGTTCGCCCATGTTGAGCATGAAGACATCGCCGCCTACTCCCATGGAGGCTGCTTGCAAAACAAGATGCACCGCCTCGGGGATGGTCATGAAATAACGCTGCATATCGGGATGCGTAAGCGTGATGGGTCCGCCGCGCGCAATCTGATTCTTGAAAGTAGGGACGACACTGCCGCGACTGCCAAGCACATTGCCAAAACGCACCACGGAATATGGCAGGTTGTTCCGCTGCGCAGCATCGAGGACGATCATCTCGGCGATACGTTTGGTGGCCCCCATGACGGTGGCGGGGCGAACGGCCTTATCGGTGGAAATGAGCACGAGTCTTTCCACCTTATGCCTGGTCGCTGTTTCGACAACGTTCTTTGTGCCGAGGATGTTGTTCGTAACCGCCTCTTCGACATTGGCTTCCATCAAGGGGACATGCTTGTGAGCCGCCGCGTGAAAGACGACCTGTGGTTGATGTTCCTTGAATATTCTTTCAATTCGGTTCAGGTCACGGACATCGGCGATAACCGCCTGGATGGTGAGCGCTGGGAAATCATCGTTGAGTTCCATCAACGCTTCGAAAATGCTGTTCTCGCCGTGACCAAGCAAAACAAGTTCGGTCGGATTCCAACGTGCCACCTGACGGCAGATCTCGCGCCCAATGGAGCCGCCTGCGCCTGTGACCAAAACACGCTTGCCGCCGAAAATGGACCCGATAAGACGGTCATCAATGGCGGCAGGTTCGCGGCGCAGGAGGTCAGAGATATCCACTTCACGCAGGCGGTTGACACTGACCTTGCCGCCGATAAGTTCGTAAAAGCCGGGGATAATGCGCGAGGTGATTCCGCGCTTGCGGCACTCGTCGTTGACGAGGCGAATGATATGCCCCGGCGCGGACGGAATGGCAATAATGACTTCGTCCACTTGTTTTGTGTCCAAAGTTTTTTCGAGCTGGTCGATCTTGCCGATGACCGTCACACCGTAAATGTTGTGGTTTTGTTTGGCAGGGTCGTCGTCGAGAAAGCCAACAGGGATGAGATTAAGTTGGGGGGCCTTTTGCAATTCACGCACAACGAGTGCGCCCGCGTCACCTGCGCCGAGGATGAGGACATGGCGGGTCTTCCCATTCACCTGCGCTGAAGACTGTTCAGCAAGGATGCGCAAGACGAAGCGTGAGCCGCCGATGAGAATAAGCGAGATGAGCCAGTCGATGCCGAGAGCAGAGCGCGGCATGCCCGGCTTGATCAGGTCAAAGCCAATGAGCAGGAGCATGACTCCCGAGGTCAGCACCGAGGCGGCGGAGACGGCAAAAGTGATGAGCCGTAATTCATTCGTGCTGGCATAAACCCACAGGCGACGATACAGTCCGAAAAAATAATAGACAGGAATTTTGACCAACAGTGCCACTGCACACATCACCAGCGCAGCGGGGAAATAGAACGGCAATTCGCTCACGTCCAACCTCAAGGCAAAACTGCCCAGCACCGAAACAATGGTGAGGGCCAGGTCGCCAATTAAGACGAAGCGGTTGCGGACGTGAGAACGGGAGGACATGGGGAAAGGATGAGGGATGAAAGAGGAAAGAAGAAAACGTAATGAGCGATACGTAAATTACGTTTTACGAATTACGCATCACTTCCACCGCTTCCTTCAATCCCTCTGCCAACGAAACTTGCGGTTTGTAGCCGAGCATATCCATGATCTTCTTGGGCGTGCCAATGGATCGATAGATATCTCCGGCACGCGGTTCGGCGTGGACATGTTTGGGAGCATTCGGAAAGATCTCGTAAAGAATATCAAGCAAGTCAAGCAGGCGGGTTTCGACGCCTGTACAGACGTTGAAAATCTGCCCCGGCGCAGCGGGATGTTCGGCAGCGAGCAGATTCGCTTGCACCACATCGCGTACGTTGACAAGGTCACGACTCTGGCCGCCATCGCCGAAAATAGTAATCGGTTTGTTATCTAATATACGGCGGATGAAAATCGGCACGGCGGCGGCGTACATGGAATCAGGTCGCTGGCGAGGACCGTAGACATTGAAATAACGCAAGGCAACCACTTCGAAATTGAATGACGTGGTATAGAGTTGACCGTAGAGTTCGTCCACGCGCTTGGAGGTGGCGTAGG
>JAEURI010000136.1 GCA_016789225.1 Anaerolineales bacterium | reverse complement strand
CAATAACATATTCGCCTGACGCGCCAGGTCATCGGGGTCGTTTGGCGAAAATAACAAGCCATCCACATCCTCGCGGAGAAGTTCGCGGACGATGGGCATGTTAGAAGCGAGCAGAGGCCGTCCCGCCGCCATGTATTCCAGTACTTTAATGGGACAAGCTCCCTGAGTCACATTGCGGTCGTTCAGGCTGAGTGGCGCCACACAAATATCAGCTTGCACGATCAACTCAGGGATTTCGTGATGAGGGACAGCTGGTTGTACAAGTACGCGTTCTTCCAGGCCGAGTTTGCGAATTTGCTTCGCCAGCATTTTTCTTTGGCGTGACCGTCCGCGCCCAACGATATGGAGTCGAACAGCCTGTTGTTCGAGAATTTTTGGCAGGGCTTTAATGACAATATCCAAGCCCTGCCAATCGGCAAGCGTTCCAATATAAAGCAAAACAGGCTCACGTCCATCGCGGACGGGAAGCGGGGTGACGGGAAAATCTGAAGGGCTGACCCCGTTCGGGATGACAGTGACCAGCTTCCGGTTAAGTCCGAGCGAGGCGATGTAGTCGCGGGTCACGTGCGAGGGGCAGATAATCGAATCACTCAGGTGCAGGGTCGCGATCTCCTGCTCCTTTATTTTTGCAAGCAGTTCCGAATCCATGCCGGGGTAATGATATTTGAGTTCGATGGATGGAAGCCCGTTCACTTCGAATAAAGTTTTGTAGCCGAATTTCTTTTTATTTTGTGTGATGTGAAAACCATCCCAGACGTTACGAAAATGAACCACATCGTAATTGGGATGAAGCGCGAGATGCGCCAGAACGGATTTGCCGAAATGCACGGCGCGGGCGAGGAAGTTCTGCGAAAGGTCCTGTGAAATGCGGGTGACCTGCGCACCTTCGATAGTATCTTCGGGGGGGAGCAGGCCATCGTTGGGCGTGATAAGATGGACGCTGAATTCCCTATTGACCAACCCGCGTAAGTTGTGGAGAATATGGGTACTGGCCCCCTTGGGGCTTGGAACAATATCGAAGGCTGTGTAGAGAACGTTTGTCATTTTCACCTGAAACAATATATGTGTCATTCTGAGGGAGCGTAGCGACCGAAGAATCCAACCGCTCCGCGGCAGAGACCCTTCGCTTCGCTCAGGGTGACACGGCTAGAAGAAATTATAACTCGGAGGAATGGATGGAAGGTTTTCTTTGCGGCATTGCCATTGCTGGAATTATCATCATCTCGTTTTTCTTTTACCTGCTTAACACGGCGCGAAAAAAGGTAAAAACCACCAATCAATTTGGCAAGAAGGAATTTGCACCGGTCTACGTCTCGATCGCGGACAAGCCGGATTCCATCATTCGCGGCATGAACAAATTCGTGACCGACGTTCAAAAGACTGAAACCACAGGCGACAAGTGGCGCTGGATTCCCATGCTCATCTTTTTCGCGGGCCTTGGGCTGGCAATGGTGGATGTTTTACTCTTCCTGCTTGGGTACACCTCCTTCATCTTCATTGCAGGCGGATTTTTATTGTGGATCGCTGCCTTTGTGATGGCACGCAGCCTGCGCAAAAGCGATATCCTGGACTTTTCTCCGCGCTATTATGGGGCAAGGGAAATCCTGCACACGCTTCGCGACGACCTCAAGCCTGGTGCCACCTTCCTCGGCCATCTCGACCTGACAGGGTCCATGCTGCAAACTAAAGTGGCGCGCGAAACGCAGGATGCCCAACAGCGCACCACCCAGCTCTTCAACGACCCGTGGCTTTCGCTCAAAGCCAAACTTTATGATGGCAACGTCCTGCGTGTGACCGCCATCCAGAAAACCAAAAAGCGAAAATCCTACTGGAAGCGCAGCCGCATCAGCGGCAAGATGAAATCGAAGCCCGAAAAGTTCAAGGGCTCGCAGCAGGAACTGAAGGTTCGCATCGTGGTCAACCCCGAGGCATATATCATTAAACCGAACAATCAGTTCTCGCTCAACAAGGATATTGGCAAATACAAGATCGAACAACTCAGTACCGAAGGCGGCATGATCAACATCCTTGCCGTCTCCCCCTTCGAGGAAGTGGAACAGGAGCATATCCTGAGCTTCCTCAAATCTGCATATACTCTCTTGGAAAGAAAGGCTGCATAAATGAGTCGCAAAGTCATACCCTTTATTGTCGCGTTCGTATTGATCTGTCTTGTGATGGTGGTGGCGGGCGTGTTCTCGTTCAGCGGCGCAGTCGCCGCCGAAAAATTTGGGAGCACGGTGGCATGGTCACAACCATACAACTCCGCCGAAAGCATGAAGGTCATCGACCTGACCGGCGACGGACAGGATGAGCTCTTCATCCAAAGCCTGGATAATGTCAGCGTGTTCGACGGCGCAGGCACTCCTTTATGGAGTTTCGGCTATTCCAGCCCCAAAACAACCCTCGGTGACGTGAACGGCGACGGCGTTGAAGATATCGTGGTCTATCACCTTGGCACGGGCACATCGGTGGATCTGATCTCAAAGGGAAATGTGACCACCCTGGCGCAGACTCTCAACATCGGCTTCCCTTCGCGCGTGGCACTCATCCGCTTCTCTGCCGGACCTGAAATTGTGCTCGGCGATAACGGAGGCGGAATCCTCGCCCTGACCACAGACGGCGCTCCGCTCTGGAGCGGCAACGTCGGCTCGGCAGAGATCCGTGGCATGGACGATGCCCGCATCGGCGGTGAGATCCATATGGCAGTCGCTTCGAACGACGGGACAGTCAAGGTCTTTGCCGCAGATGGCAGTACGGTCTGGACGGTGAATCAGGAACAACTGCGTCGGATGCGCGCCTTCGACTTGAATGCCGACGGCACCAGTGAAGTCATCACCGGCGGCGAGTATGGCGCATTCAAGATTTATAATGCCGCCAATGGAACCGTGCTCTTCGAGAAGTCTTTGGGCCAGGCGGTCAGCGAAGTGCGCGAAGTGGAATTGAACGGCGACCCATCCTCACGTGAGATCGTGGCGGGCGGAAAAGACGGCGGCGTGTGGGCCTTCTCCTTCGACGGAACCACTGCCAGTCAAATGTGGAGCGGTTCTTTATCCGACAAGGTGACCGAGATCGCTGGGCTGGACATCAACGAAGACGGCAAGCAGGAAGCGGTCATCGGCGACGACGCGGGCAATGTGGCGATCTTCACCGAGAACGGCACACGCAACAACCTGCCCGATCATTCCAGCGGCATCACCCGCATCGACATCGGCAAGCTTGGGAACGAACGCTACGTGGTCATTGCGGATTACAGCGAAGTTCAGACCAACAAGGTCAACTTCAATTCCATCCCAGGTTTTCAATTTGCGCCATTGGTGGTGGGGTTGATCGTCTCGGCGGTCATTCTGATCATCGCTGCCATTCTCGCCTCCATCCCGGCCAAACCGGAGATGAAACTTTCGCTACAGGATAAAAGCCGCGAAAGCCTAGACGCCGAACGCCGCATGTTGAAGGAACACATCGCGGATGTGGAACGCCTGCGCAAGTCCGGCGAAATGTCCGGTGACGCTTACCTCGCCCGTCTCAAACGCCTGCGCGGTGATCTCGCCGAAAACGAAGCCGCCTTCAAGACGGCGGGGCATCAGATCAAGGTCGAAACCTTCGCCTGCCCCCACTGCGGCGGCACGCTGGAACTCGGCATGGATAAGTGTGAGTATTGTGGGCAGGTGATACTTTCGTAGGGTTGAGTAACGAGAAATGAGTAACGAGGTGATGGTTGATTTAGAAGTAGCCATCACCTCGTTTTGTTTAGGAACCGTCCTCGAATAAATCACGAATGAACGAATTTTGGCGCATCCATTCGTTTATTCGTGGCCCAT
>JAEURI010000128.1 GCA_016789225.1 Anaerolineales bacterium | reverse complement strand
GTTCGAGAATAACAGAAGCAGTTCAAAGTCGGGGAGAGGAGGCGGGGCAATTCGTTTCATGCGATAATAGGGTGGTGATCTATCGTTGAAAGGAAATCTGTCATGAACGCCAAACGCCGAATCCATGTTTTGTTTGCAGTTCTTATTTTCTTCATCTACGCCTGCGGAGCATCCACCACCAGCCAGCCGACGGAGTTGCCCGCAACGGCTCCGGCAGGTGAGACCGCGACGAATGTGCCGCCCATCGTGATTACTGCCACCCATGCCCCGGCCAGCACGGCAACCGCTTTGCCGACAGAAATAAAGGTCATCCACTTCTTCACCCCTGCGCCCGATGCGCCGGTGGGCAGGATCGTGTACGACCCCGATTCGTCCGGCACCGGGATTGCAGACAAGCGCGCGCCGTATGGAGATTCGTTCGACTTGAATTTTCTCGAACGCCCGTTCCTGCAGGATATGACCTATGCGCCGGACCTAGACATTGTCCTTTTTGGGCTGGGGCAGGATACGGATTTTTATTACGCCTCCATCAAGATGATCGGGAATGACCCCAATCATTCAATGGGCATTCAGTTTGGCGTGGAGATCGATTCGGACAAGGACGGTTTTGGGAATTTTGTGGTGCTGGCACAGCCGCCTTTTGCCGCCGAATGGACGACCGAAAATGTGCAGGCCTTTGCCGATGAGAACCATAATACCAGCGGCGCATCGCCTCTCCGGTCGGATCCCCATTTTCTTGCGGACGGGTACGAGACGTTGATCTTCGATGGCGCAAACAATTTTGGCGGCGACCCCGACCTTGGCTGGGCGCGGTTGTCACCCACGGAGGAGGCTACGATCCAGATCGCTTTCAAACGAAATCTGGCAGGCGATGAGTTCATGGTCAGTGTGCTGGCCGATGCCGGTTTGAAGGATGTGAAACAACTGGATTACGTAGACCGCTTCTCAGAAAAAGAAGCCGGGTCTCCGATCAAGGGAGTGCGGGAGTATCCGTTACAGTCTCTCTTCGCGGTGGATAATACCTGCCGCATGCCGGTCGGCTTTCAACCGACAGGCTTCGAGCCGATGGTCTGTTCGAGCACGGTGCCGCCTACGCCAAAGTCGACCGGCAACAACCAGCCCGGCAGCCCCGGCGAAGGATGCAGTGTTCAGCCGACTGATTGTGACGAAACGGCCCCATATTTTTGGCCATTCCCCCACTGCGCCTGTTCAACCGAGCCGTATCCATAACGGACCTTTCTTCTTTGTCATGAAAGTACCATATACCATTCATCACGATGTGGAGTAAAATTTTATACACGAATTTTAACCATGACAAACCATCAATCGAATGGCCGTTTCTCTGAAAAATCAATGGGCAAAACCCTGACAGGAATTGTGTTCCTGTATCAGGCGCTGGCCGCTGTTGTATTGGTTTGGGGAGTTGTGGTTGCCATTCAATGGACAAGTGAGCCGTTCATCGGTTCGTTCTATGAACATAGCCTGGTCTTTACAGACGTGGGTCCACTGACGGGGGAATGGGAATTTAATGCGGCTGTAAAAAGCGGCGACCAACTCCTGGCGGTTAACGGTACAGAGGTGAAGAGCGGCAGCGATGTGCGCAATACGATCGTCGGCAAGTTCGAACCTGGCGAAAGTGTGACATTGACCGTCCTGTTTGCCGACGGCGGGTCGCGTAATGTGACCGTGGAACTTCAGCGATTCCCGCAGGCGGGCGTTGTGGTTTACTTCTTCCTGCCCACGGTGCTCAGCATCATCTTTCTCATGCTGAGCATTTGGACATTCGGTTTACGCCGAAACGAACCTGCAGGCCGTGCCTTCACCATGTTCGCCTCATCCTTCTCGATTGTGACGGGTACGATCTTCAACCTGTGGACGACCCATGAACTGTCTCTGGTGTGGACGTATGCCTGCGCCATTGCAGGCGGCGCCACCATTGCCCTGGCCTTATCCTTCCCATCCTCGCCGCGAATATTGATAAACCGGCCCTACCTCCGCTGGGTGGGTTTCCTGATCAGCCTGATCCTGGCCGGGGCTGCCACTCCCTGGATCTTTAACACAGAAAACCCAACCACATATATTTCGCAATGGCGGGATATTTACTATTTCGATGCCCTTAGCATTTTCATCCTGTTGGGTGTCAATTTGTATTATGCAATTTATGCCCAGTCACCAGTTGTAAAGTTGCAGGCGCGCAGTACATTGATCGGGGCATTGATCGCATTTGCCCCGCTTACGATATTTCTAACCCTCGGCGCGGTCTTCGACCTTCCCTTTTCACCCTGGCTTTTCCTGCCTGTGGTCGTCTTCCCGGCGATCATGGGATACAACATCATGCGTTTCCGCTTCCTGCGCTCCGATGACCTGGCGCGACGCGGTGTGATGTATGCCCTGCTTTCCGTTCTGGTCATCGTTGGCTATTCACTGGTCATTACAGGTCTTGGGCTTTTCTTCAGCGATGCCATGCCTTCGAATAATCCATACCTCGTAGGCGCTGCGCTCTTCGTGATCGCCATTGCCCTCGACCCTATTCGTACCCGCCTGCAAAACCTGGTGGACAGTCTCTTCTTCCGCGGCTCGCGTGTTGTTGCAGAGCAGTTGGAAGATTTCTCGCATAAGCTCACAACTACTCTGGATCTCAACACCATTGGCGCTCTCCTGCGTGACCAGATCGCCTCCACCCTGACCAGTCAGATCCACGTCTTCACCTATGACTCTTTGAATGATTTTTACTCGGCCCTGCCTGGCGATGACCGCCGCCCCACAAGCGACATTCGCTTTACCTCGGGTAGTCCGTTGGTCGGTTATTTTTCGAAGGAACACCTCCCGCTTTACCTCGATAATGCTTCATCCCTGCCGGATGAATTAAAGCCTGAACAATCCCGCCTCACATTACTTGGCGCCCGGCTTTTCATCGTCTTCCCCGGCAAGGACCGACCCAATGGCTGGCTGGCGTTGGGCCCTCGTCTCACCGGCCAGGCTTACTCTCCGCGTGACCTGCGCTTCCTTGAAAACATCTGTGACCAGGCCTCGGTCGCCATCGAACGCGTACAAACCGTGGCCCACCTCGAACGGCGCATCCAGGAAATGAACGCGCTCACCCGCGTCTCCCAGGGCGTGAACGTCACCCTGACCTTCGACGATGTGCTTGAATTGATCTATGCCCAAACGGCACAAATTGTTCCCACCTCACATTTTCACATTACCCTGTATAACAAAGACAGCGACTACTACTATTATGGTTTCTGTCTTGAGAACAGCGAACGCATTCACGAACGTGAAAACCAGCCGTTCTCCGCAAATGTCGGTCTTTCACCGGAGGTCATCCGCAAAAGCCGTCCCATCATCACACAGGATTACATCCGCGAATGTCAGGCACGCAATCACACTCCCGCCATTGAGAACATCTTCGCATGGATCGGCGTGCCGCTCAACGCCGGGGCCGAATCGATCGGAACCCTCAGTGTTGGCAGTCGCGACGGCTCCACCATCTATACCCGCGCACAGCTTGAACTTTTACAGGCCATCGCAGACCAGACCGCTGGCGCCATCGTTAAGGCGCGTCTGTTGCAGGAAACGCAGGAACGCGCGCATCAACTCTCGACCTTGAATGAGATCACGCGTCAGTTGACTTCCACGCTGGAACTGAATCCCCTTCTTCAAAACATCCTCGAAAATGCAGTCGGCATTTTGAACTGTGAGGCGGGCAGTCTATTCCTGGTGGATGACCAGACCGACGAACTCGTCTTCCGCGTCACGGTCGGACCTGTGGCCTCGAACCTGATCGGAAAACGATTGCCACCCGGAACCGGGATCGTCGGACGTGCAGTGCAAACACGCGGCGCAGTGATCGAAAATGAAGAACAGAACAACGCCAATCGATTTAAAGGCGTCGACCAGCAAACGGGCTTCGTCAGTCGCTCTTTGATGGCCGTACCGCTGCAGGTCAAGGACCGCGTGATCGGCGTCATCGAAGTCATCAACCGCCGTGACGGTCTGCCCTTTGTGCAGAACGACCAGACCCTGCTTAACGCCTTTGCGGGTCAGGCAGCGGTTGCCATCGAAAATGCCCGCCTCTACACCCTAACCGACCAGGAACTCGCCAGCCGTGTGGAAGAATTATCGGTTATGCAGCGCATTGACCGCGAACTCAACGCCAGCCTCGAAATGGACCGTGCCATGCGCATCACCCTCGATTGGGCGTTGCGTCAGTCCGATGCGGAAGCGGGCCTGATCGGCATCCTCGAAGAAAGCAAGCTTCGTATCATGGCGCATCAGGGTTTGGATGAACAAATGCAATCCTTGCCCGACCAAACCATGAAGATCGAACTGCCCTCCATGATCAGCGCAGTAGAGACCGGGTTGCCGCAAAAGGTCGAAGTCGAGGTGGAGTCGGCACGGAATAAATTACTGGTTGGGGCGCAAACCCAAATGGTAATCCCCATCCGCCGCGAAACAACTGTGATCGGCCTTTTGTATCTTGAAAGCACAGGCGATACGACGGTGGATATTGACTTCCTCACCCGTCTGACAGACCATGCCGCCATCGCCATATCGAACGCCCAGCTGTTCAGTGAAGTCCAGCGCGCCAACCTGGCAAAGAGCGATTTCGTTTCATTCGTGGCGCACGAACTCAAGAACCCGATGACTTCCATCAAGGGCTATACCGAATTGCTGGCAAGCGGCGCGGTGGGACAGATCACCGAAATGCAGGCGAATTTCTTGCAAACCATCAAATCCAATGTAGAGCGCATGTCCACCTTGGTATCGGACCTCAACGATAATTCCAAGATCGAAGCGGGCCGCCTGCGTCTCGAGTATAAAGCCACCAAGGCAGATGATCTTGTGGACGAAGTCATCCGCACCTTTAAGCGCCAGCTCGAAGACAAGAAACAGAACCTCGACTTAAACGTTCCTTCCGATCTGCCCCCCATGTGGGCCGACCGCATTCGCGTGGGACAGGTGCTTACCAACCTGGTCAGTAACGCCTTCAAATATACGCCCGAAGGCGGTCAGGTTATTGTGGGTGTGGAAGAAACCCCGAATCATTGGGATGCTGACGGCGCCCCGCGTGTGATCCACCTGTGGGTAAAGGATAACGGTATCGGCATGACCGCCGAAGACCAACAGAAGATCTTCCAAAAATTCTTCCGCTCAGACGACCCCAAGGCGCGCGAAGCACCAGGCACCGGTCTCGGGCTGAACATCACCAAGAGTCTCGTGGAAATGCAGGGTGGAAAGATCTGGTTCGACAGTGAATACCGCAAAGGTACAACCTTCCATTTTACGGTCCCGGTTGCACAGGAGTAACGAGGCGAAATGAGCATATTTGCATCCGTTGGATCGGCCCAGGCGCTGGATGGACGTGAGGCCGGTTTGCAGGCCACACATCAGGCCTTAAATCGACTTGGCGCAAATGCGCCCGGTTTGGCATTTGTGATCTCGTCCCATCAATACCAGCCTCGTGAAGTGCTCAACGGCGTTTCGAGTTTGCTGGGCGATACGCCACTGATCGGTTTTAGTTCCCCGGCCGGGCTCACCCACAAGGGATTGCATCCGCATTCGGTGGTCGTGGCTTTACTGAGCGGTGATTTTCAATCGGAGACGATCTGGTTTCCGGGGTATGCCCAATCTGGCCGCGAAACGGCCTCCAAGATCGAACAACATGCCTCGGCGCGAGTCGAGCGTCAATCCGTTCTGTTCTTTGCCGACGGCTTTAACGGCGACGCTGAACAGTTCTGCAATGCCTTCACCTCCTCCTGGCAAGTGACAGGTGGTCTCTCCAGCGGGGATTTAAACACAGGCAACACCTATCAGATCGCAGGGAGTCAGACCGGCACTGGCGGCCTGGTCGCTGCATTTTTACGCGGTAATCTTAAGATCGGTGTCGGCTCAGATCATGGTTGGGACCCCGTTGGGAATCATTTTCGAGTGACGCGTTCCCGCGGCTTTTGGCTTCGCACTCTCGATGGCCGCCCCGCCTCGGAAGCGTACGCAAACTTGTTCGGTTATCCAGCGCGGGATTGGGCCTTTCCTCCCCTAAGTTATCTTGCCCGCCTGTATCCGCTCGGCATTGAGCAAAGTGATGGGATGGTGGTCCGCGCCCCCATCCGAGTGGAGGCGGACGGCAGCTTTCGCATGAATGCGCCTATTCGAGATGGTATCGATGCCTTTCTGCTGGTCGGCAGCCGGGCCGCTTGTGAACGCGCCGCCAGGAACGCCGCCCAACAAGCCTTGCTTCAACTGGGCGATAAAAAACCCCTGCTTGCCCTTGTGCTGGTGGATATTGCCTGGCAAATGCTCCTCAAAGCCCAGCCAGGGATCGAGATCGCAGCCATACAGGAAATCCTCGGCGAGGACATTCCCATTGCAGGTGGCTACACCCTGGGCCAGGTGGTTTCATCCAGTGAAAACCCAAAACCAAAATTCCTAAACCAACACATGGTCGTCATCGTTTTTGGCGAATCAGACCTCTAGCGAAAAAGGCCGCCCGAATGCGCGGCCTTTTTCTATTTGTTTTCATCAAAATTCCTATGACCTTTCAATTCGGTAAACCCATCTGAATTTAAATCATTGTATACTGATTTAAATCGAGACCGGGAATGACTGGCAAAAAAACACCAACAAAGAAAACATCCAGACAACAACAAGCCGAACAGGAAATCCAGACAGGGGATAGAAGTCTTGCTGTAGGCGGCTCGGTGACAGACAGCGCCATCATCCACGGGCAAACGATCGTTCTCGCAGACCGCTTCTGGCGGGACCTCAAACCTGCTCTGCCACCCGATACCATCAAACAGGCGACGGCGGCCTATCTCGCTTTTCTAACAGACCGTCATTACTATCTCAGTCTCAAAGGCATGGGGGTTTCAGACCGTGTCCCGTTGAAATTAAAACTACTCGAATTATATGTCCCGCTTCAGGCACGCATGGAATTGCCCGAAGGCGAAACCTGGCAGCGTGACTTTAGCCTGGCCGGACGTGACATCACCGATTACGAAGAGACATTCCATTTCGGGGAACCCGTTCCGTTATTAGATGTCCTAAAGAATCATTCTGGCGTGATCGTCCTCGGCGACCCGGGCGCGGGTAAGACCACCTTCGTCAAATACATCGCCCTGCGGCTGGCACGTGGAGAGGGGAAACAGATCGGGCTCGATGACTACATCCCCATCCTCCTGCCGCTGGCTGCTTTTGCCAATGCCTTGCAATCCAAAGATGCCCGCCTGGATGACTTCATCGCAGACTATTTCGCAGGCATCGGCGCAGACCTGCCTGTCGGCCCCATGTTAAGTGAGGCACTCAAGGCAGGCCGTGCCCTCATCCTTTTGGACGGGCTCGACGAAGTGCGTGATATCAACATGCGCAACACCGTTGTGGAACGGGTCGTGGATTTTTACACCTTCCACCGTCACCAGGGAAATAAATTCGTACTGACCAGCCGTGTGGTGGGCTATCGCGCTGTGCGCCCTTCGGCGGAAGATCTGGCCGAATGCACCATCGTGGATTTCGACGACGATGAGATCGAAGGATTCATCACCCGTTGGACAAATGCCCTCGAACGGCAGGCTCAGGGCAATACCAGCGCCGCCCATGCAGATGCAGAAACGGACCAGCGTGAACTACTGGATGCCATTCGCCAAAACCCTGGTGTACGCCAGCTTGCATCCACTCCGCTATTGTTAACCATCCTGGCGCTCATGAAACGTCAGGGCGTTACCCTCCCTGAACGCCGCGTTCAGTTATACGACCAGTATGTCACCACCTTGCTCTCTACCTGGAATCGCGCCCGCAGTCTGAGTGGACGCGCTCCCGGACGTGATATCGATGAGATCCAAACAGTGCGTGTCCTTGCGCCGCTGGCATTATGGATGCATGAGGTCAGCCCGGGTGTGGGGTTGGTGGGCCGTGAAGACATGCGCCGCAAGCTGGAAGAGCTGTTCCACGAGCGCGGTGATGTTTCTCCACATCAGGCCGCCCGTCAGTTCATGCAGGATGTGCGCGAACATGCTGCCCTGCTCCTTGAGCGCGGACCCAGTGAATATGGATTCATTCACCTGACCTTCGAGGAGTATCTGGCTGCAGTTGCTCTGGCCCTCTTGGGACAGGGCGATTCCAAGCCCATCATCGAGATTCTATCCAGGCATGTCGGTGAACAAGCCTGGCGCGAAGTGACCCTGCTGACCATTGGTTATCTGGGCATTCGCCAGCAGCTTCCAAGGGTGGCCGGTGAAGTGGTGGAAGCTCTGGTGGATCAGCAACCAGGTCCGTCTGGAGAAGCGGTTGTACTGGCTGGAGACGCTGTGCTGGATACCTGGCCCGGCGGTGTGCCTCCTCAAAGCAGGGAACGGGTCATCCAGGCTTTGGTGGCAGCCATGCAGGACGGCAATTTGAAACCCGAACTGCGCCGGCATGCGGGTTTGCTTTTAGGACGGCTTGGCTGGCGGCCCGGTGACTTGGATCGGTTTGTGGAAGTGGCTGCTGGTGAGTATCAGGCCGGGGTTAAGAAAGAAGCGACCGAAGTTCCTCATATGTATTTCGTCGCAAAATACCCGGTCACCAATATTCAATTCGCGCGCTTCGTCAAAGAGGATGGGTATCAGACCCGCGAATACTGGAGCGAGGACGGCTGGGACTGGCGCACGGGAAAATACGACGACCGCACCATGGAAGCCGTATCACGTGACTGGCTGGAACACCGCCCTCTGGCAAAACGCAATGTGCCGTATTACTGGCATAACATCGAGTTAAGCAACCCGATCGTGCCGGTGGTGGGCGTGTGTTGGTACGAAGCCGAAGCATACTGCAACTGGCTTTCAAAAAAGATCGTGGCCGTGCCGGAAGGCTATGTGGTGCGGCTTCCGAAAAATAATGAATGGGAACGCGCCTCGCGCGGTACGGATGGACGCGAATACCCGTGGGGCGAGGGCTTCAGCAAAGCCGCCGCCAACACCTGGGACAGTGAAGCGACCGGCTCGGGCCTGGGCGGCACCACCGCAGTTTGTACCTTCCCACAGGGCGTAAGTCCCTCTGAAACCTGGGACATGAGTGGCAATACCTGGGAGTGGACAGGCTCATGGTATGATGAAGACGAGAAATATCGCATCGTACGCGGCGGCTCCTGGATCGGTTATCAATGGTTTGCACGCTCTTCTTTTTGCAACTGGTCCATTCCGCTGATGTTCAATGACGATCTTGGTTTCCGTGTGGTGATTGCACCCAAAGGATCATAGGAGGCCGTATGGCAAAAAAGGACAGTAAATCTCAAATAACCGCTGGTGACAACAGCATGGTCATTGGAGGTAATGTATCGGGCAGTAACATCGTGATTGGGAACAATAATATTGTCACCAATACATCTGTAAAAATCTCGCCCCTGTTCGATGATCTCTACAAAAAACTCAACACAAAAAAAGACCTAAAACCGCAGGACAAGAACGACATTCGCACAGACCTGCAGGAATTACAGCAGGAGCTTGAAAAAAACGAGCCCGATGAAACCTTCCTTGCGCGGCGCTTCCGCAACATCAAACGCATGGCTCCTGATATTGCTGAGGTCGCCTTCGAGACCCTCAAGAATCCGATCGGCGGAGTGGTGGAGATCATAAAGCGGGTCGCTAAAAAAATATCTGAAGACGAGAATGCAAAATAGTACAATCAACTGGCGGAAATCACCCGCCAGTTTTCTTTTGAAAGGCTCACCATGAAACGAATACTCCTGATCCTGTTGACCCTAACTCTCTCCGCCTGTGCCCCTCCTGTGGATGAACCTCCGCCTCCCACTGCCGCCCTGTTATCTGCCACGCCTCAACCGGCTTCTACCTCCCCTTCGGCCATTCCTGCCACTCTCCAACCCGCTGCTGGTTTCCCCGTTGAAGTCTCACTTAATGATATCCCTGCTGTTCTGACATCCGTCCCTGAAAACTTCACCCAGAATATTTGCCAGGATACCCGCCCTCTGCAATTGATCCGAAGCCTGCAAACCGCCATCCAGACCCGTGACGGAGAATTGCTTGCCTCGCTGGTTGACCCTGCGTCTGGCGTAGGCGTGAGATTCATTCGCAGTGGGAACGTGATCACATACTTCGAAAACATCAAATTCATCTTCGAGACCACCTATCAGGCAGATTGGGGCCTGTCTGCCGGAAGCGGTGAACCGATAAAAGGTTCGTTCCAAGAGATTGTTCTCCCGTCGCTGGAAGCGGTGTTAAGTTCCAACCCACTGGTCACATGTAATAGTTTGAAAGTGGGCGGTACGACCTACATCCCCGAATGGCCCTATTCCGGCATGGATTATTATTCGGTCCACTTCCCAGGTACAGACCAATATGCGGGACTGGATTGGGAAACCTGGGGAATCGGCCTGACAAGGCAGGAAGGCAAACCCACCCTTGCCGCCCTGGTTCACTATAACTGGGAACCATAAACTCTGTTGTCCCTCTTTTCCCCTTCCAAGTAAAGTAAGCACATTATTTGGAAGGGGATTTTTTATTGTCTAATGCACTTCGCCACAAAAAATCTGTGCAAATGTAAGAAATACTGCAGGCATTCTGTCATATAATATTATTGCAAAAAGTTGCAATAAGGAGACTTATGTCTTGTGCTGATGAATATGCCCCCCAACTCCGTGCCCGCGGTTACAGAATGACCCCCCAAAGGCTGGCGATCCTGCATGTCCTTCATCATTCTGGCGGTCATCTTTCGCCGGTTGGAGTGTACGAGCAGGCTCTGGAGGAATTGCCCAGCCTGACCGAAACGACGGTCTATCGTACGCTTGAATTCCTGAAGGAGAACGGACTGGTGCGCACTGCGCTGACAGGCAGCGGGCACCTCGCCTATGAGATCGCCCGTCACGAGCACCACCATCTCATCTGTCGGGCCTGTGGAATGGAAATGGAGGTGGATCACACCCTGATCAAGAGCATGTATCAAACCCTTGAAGCTGCAAGCGGCTATAAACTGACCGATAGCCACCTTACGTTTTTCGGCCTTTGTTCGAGTTGTCAATAATCAGATAAGGAGAGAAAAATGCACTATTCACCCGAACCCCTGCACATTCCCGATGGCTTTCTTAGCCTGGCAGTTTCCATTGTTTGCTGGGTCATTTCGGCCATTGTCATTGGCATGGCCATTTCACGTACGAACAAATCGCTTGGCGAAAAGCAAATCCCTTTGATGGGAGTGATGGCCGCCTTCATTTTTGCCGCACAAATGATCAACTTTCCGGTATTGGGCGGCACATCCGGTCACATGCTGGGCGGAGCATTAGCGTCTATTGTGCTTGGCCCCTGGGCCGGTATGCTGGTCATGACCGCGGTCATCGCCGTGCAAGCCTTGCTCTTTCAGGATGGCGGGCTTTTGGTAATGGGCGCAAACATCATGAACATGGGGCTGGTCACCGCCGCCATCGGCTATGGTCTTTATCGTTCTGTTTCAAGTCAGTCACGAGGCGTAAAGCTGGCTGTTGCCGGTGTGGCAGCCTGGCTTTCCGTAATGGCAGGGGCCTTGCTCACCTCATTGCAACTCTGGTTGAGCGGCACATCCGAGCTGACTGTAGTCATCCCTGCCATGCTGGGTGTGCATGCTCTGATCGGCCTTGGAGAGGCTTTGATCACTGTTTCGGCTCTTGGCTTTATCCTGCAAACCCGCCCCGACCTGCTGGGAGATGGTTCCGATTCTGCAAAAGCAAGCCGCAATTGGGTTTATGTTGGCTGGGCAGTGGCATTGGTCGTTGTACTCCTTTCGCCGCTCGCCTCCGCTGACCCCGACGGGCTGGAACGCGTTGCCATCGACATGGGCTTTATCGATACGGGTTTATCTGCACCTTATGAGATCATCCCTGATTACACGCTGCCCTTCCTGGGCGAGACGCCAATTTCGACCATTGCGGCTGGTGTGATAGGCGCTGTTGTCGTTGGAGCGATCCTTGTGTTGCTTGGCCGCGGCATGAAAGCCAAATCATAAACCCGGCCTTGTATACATCAATGTGTAATGCATGAGAGTAAGACCTTGCATGCATTACACATCATTTTTTTACTGATAGAATCCCTGCCATGCATTTTGATGCGTTCGATCGTTATCATGAAAAGGAAAGCTTCATTCACCATCTTGATCCCCGGGTCAAGGTGGTTATTACTGTTATTTTTATTATTTCGAATGTCCTGCTTCCAGATGGAGCATGGCTGGCATTTGGCATGGCCTGGCTGTTACTTTTGGCCGCCAATGGATATTCACGCCTTGGGCTGGGATACACCCTGAAACGCTCGTTGATCGCCCTGCCTTTTGCATTGATCGCGATCACAGTATTGTTCTCCATCCCGGGAAAATCCCTTTACGAGTTTCAACTATTGATGTGGAAGTTGACCATCACAGATGCAGGTCTGTTACGCTTCGAGAGCATTCTTATCCGTTCATGGCTATCGGTGCAGATGGCGATCCTGCTGGTGGCGGTCACACGCTTCCCAGACCTCATCCATGCTCTGGAACATCTGAAAGTGCCTGCGATCCTGACGACCATCATCTCATTCCTGTATCGTTACCTATTTGTATTGACCGACGAGGTCTTTCGCCTGATTCGGGCGAGAGAATCCCGCTCGGCGGCAGCGACAGGTGCGAGGTCGGGGGGAGGCGTTTTGTGGCGGGCAAGGGTGGCGGGGAATATGGCCGGTCAACTTTTCCTGCGCAGTTATGAGCGCAGTGACCGTATCTACAATGCTATGACAGCGCGCGGTTATTCAGGTCATTTATATACGTTGAACCCGCACGAGATGAAATCAAATGATTACTTTACGACGGCCCTTGCCATCGCATTTATTTTTATGACCCAGATTCTTGGAAGGTTGTAATGCCAGTAACTCATATTACAAATCAATTTGCTACTCCTGAATGTGATGACAATGTGCTCATGGTGAACGAGCTGCGATTTTCGTATCCCGACGGACATGCGGCTTTGAACGGTGTTTCACTGAAGCTGTGCGTCGGTGATAAGGTCGCTTTGGTGGGGCCGAACGGTGCAGGGAAATCGACCCTGATGCTGCATCTGAATGGAATCCTGCACGGGCAAGGGGATATTCAAATTGCGGGCAAACGCCTCACCCGTGACAATTTACCTCTCATTCGCTCCATGGTGGGGCTCGTCTTCCAAAACCCGGACGACCAACTCTTCTCGCCGACGGTCTTCGAGGACGTGGCTTTCGGTCCGCTGCACATGGGGCTGCCAGAAGCAGATGTGCGCGCCCGCGTGGATGCCGCCCTTGAAGCCGTGCGCATGAGCGGATATCGTGACCGTCTCTCCCATCACTTGAGCGTGGGTGAAAAGAAACGCATTGCCATTGCCACCGTGCTTTCGATGAATCCCAGCCTGCTGGTGTTGGACGAACCTTCTGCCGGACTCGATCCGCGCGCACGACGGACTCTCATTAATCTGTTGCGCGAGCTTCCGATCACCATGCTTGTCTCCACACATGATATGACTCTTGTGAAAGAGCTCTTCCCGCGTACCATTGTGATGGATGAAGGACTGGTGGTGGCTGACGGATTGACAGGGGATATTCTGGAAGATGAAGCCCTGCTCACGGCGCATGGGTTGGAAAAACCTTAACGCCTTATGGCACGTACAACATCACTGTTTTTTAAGACACTCCCGGTTTCCGCGAGTGTCTTCTTTGTTAATAGGGGATGTGATTACAATCCTGCAAATCCGCTATTTTTTCAGCAGTATTGCATGAAAACTTATATAATCAACATCAAAGGAGAAAACATGAATAAACCTATCAAGTTATTTTCCCTCTCAGTAGTTCTTGCTTTACTCGTTAATTTGCTCGGCGTGTTCATGCAGCCTGCCCCGGCATTGGCCGCTGCTCTTTCTGACCTGTCGAATGCGGAAATCAGCTTAAGTGCGGAAAAGAAAGCTTTCGGGGCGTCGGAGGCGGTGATCGTTCATGTCAAAATCACCAACCCCAACACACAGGCGCTGAGCATTCTGAAATGGCATACTCCTGCCAGCGACACAAAAGGGAGGCTGTTCATTGTCAAATTGAACGGCAAGCCGGTGCAATATCTTGGCGCTCTCTACAAACGTGCCGCCCCCACCGATGCTGATTACATTACCCTCGAACCTGGTGCGAGCCAGGAATACGATGTAGACCTTTCTGACTCTTACGATTTCTCGGAATCTGGAGAGTATGAGATCATCTATGACACAGCCGCCTCCGATCTTTACAACGGGGAAGCTGGTACCAGAATCTCCGGGCAGATGAAATCGGGACGTCTCTCCCTGAACGTGGATGGACGCCCAACCCCCGCCCGCAAACTGGAACCGGTCAATGCCATCAGCGGGTCAAACAGTTACGCCGGTTGCGACGCAGGCCAGCAAAGCGCACTTGTAACGGCACGAAACGATTCGAGTACCTATGCCAACGAAGCGCTTGCCTATTTCACCAGTAACAAAGCCGGTGACCGTTACGTGAAATGGTTTGGCGTGGTCGATTCAGCCCGCTGGAGTCTGGTGAAATCACACTTTACATCGATCGCCTATTTTGCAGACACTGCCTCACTTACCTTCGACTGTACCTGCACCAACTCGGGCGTGTATGCTTATGTTTATTCCAATGACCCAAGCAGGATGTATCTGTGCGGCGCATTTTGGAATTACGCTCCGGCCACCGGCACTGATTCAAAAGCGGGTACGCTCATCCATGAAATGAGTCACTACACCATATTGGGCGGCACAGATGACCACGTCTATGGGCAGAGCGGGGCGATGAATCTTGCGATCACCAGCCCGGACCTGGCAGTCATGAATGCAGACAGCCATGAATACTTTGCTGAAAATACTCCTGCCATTGTAGATATTGAGATATTCAGCGATGTGGCTGATACCTATTGGGCGTGGAGTTTCATTGAAAAACTCTACACGAACGGGATCACAGGCGGGTGTGCCAATAATCCACTGCTATATTGCCCCGGCAGCACAGTAACCCGTGCTGAGATGGCAGTCTTCTTGGAAAAGGGCATGCACGGCTCAGGCTTTAGCCCTGCCAATGTCTCTCCCACTTTCAATGATACATCCGGTCATTGGGCGGAGGATTGGATCGAAGCGTTGAAAAATGATGGGATCACCTCCGGCTGTGCAACGGGAGTGTATTGCCCAAACAATTCGGTTACCCGCGGACAGATGGCGGTCTTCCTTCTAAAGGCAAAGTATGGTGCTGGTTATCAAGCGCCGAATGTTTCCCCAACCTTCAGCGACACGGCCAGTCACTGGGCGGAGGACTGGATCGAACAGCTTGCGCTTGAAGGCATTACGAGCGGCTGCGGAAGCGGAGCGTTTTGCCCTGAAAATGCGGTAACACGTGCTGAAATGGCCGTCTTCCTGGTGAAGACATTCAACCTGCCATAACCATGGCAATTTATTTGGCTGAGCGATAAAAAGTGGACATCCTGTGGACTTACAGGAGGTCCACTTTTTCATTTGGACATAACCCAAACGATCATTGCGGGGAATTGGAGCATTTGCCTACATAATCCTTTTCAAATATGCCAATGCCTGAAACAGAACAGCCACATTCAAAGCATGCATAAGCTTGCCCTGTTTTACCATCTCCACCAAATCATCCAACGGCACAAGCACCACTTCGATCTCTTCTGATTCATCCAGGTCTTGCTCGCCTGCCCATTCCACATCGGTGGCGAGATAGCAGTACAAGGTGTTTTGCTGGATCGCCGGGTTCGGATAGAACTTGCCCACCTCGATGATCTGCCCAGCCTTGTAACCGGTCTCTTCCAAGAGTTCGCGCTTCGCCCCCTCTAGCGGACTTTCACCATCGTCCACTACACCGCCGGGCAATTCCAATGAAAGCTCCTGCACGCCATGACGATACTGCCGCACAAGCACAACTTCGTTATTCTTTGTGACCGCGAGAATATTTGCCCACGAGTCAAATTCCAAGACAAATGCCTTGTATGGTTTCCCGTTCGGGAGTTCGCAATTGTCCACTCGAAACTTTGGCATGGGATGACGCGAATCGATGATCTTCCAGGGTAGTAGAGTCATTTCAGGCTTCCTCATTCTCTCGTGCAACACGGTTGATCTCATCTAAGCTGGCGCCTTTGGCTTTTTCAAGTCTTTCAAAGCGCTTACTGAATTGACTCATCGCATAATTAATAAAGTCTTCTTCTTTCAATCCGAATGGCACAACTTCATAGCGTGCAAAAGCATCACCGATGACGCCGATAGCAGAGGGCAGCAGCATATTCATTTGAATTTGCAGGTTGTCCCATTCATCGGGATGTTCTGCCATTAATCGAGAAAGCAGGTAAACACCGTAGGCAATGTGACGCGACTCATCTTGTTTGAGCAATGAAATCCCTTTGCGCAAACTGGGTAGGAGGTCATTGCGCTCGAGCATGGTGAAGAAGGCTTGATAGCCCGTCTCTGCCAGCACACCCTCAACGATCATGTTATAGGTAACCGATGCCCGTATCTGGCTGGCAGGTGACGGGTCGGTGCGAAGCGCGTTCAACGCGTTGGGCAATGATTCGTAAAACAACTGGCGATAGTTATCGCCATGATAACGACTTAAGTCCACACCTGCCTCAGCGACTTCATCCATAAAGCGGCGGAAGAAATCAGTGTGTTTGGCTTCTTCAAAGAGAAAGGTCGTGAGGAACATTTCCTCTTCGATGCGCCCCTCTTGCGCAATGGCTTGGATCAGCGGCAGCAGGTCGAGCGTCACCGCCTCCTCACCCGCCACGAACATGGACAGAAGCAGCAGGCACAAGTCTTTCTCTTCATCCGTAAAACCCGCCCAATCCTGTTTATCTTTTGTGAGATCAATGTCTGAGGGATTCCAGATTCCAAGCTTCTTGGCTTTCTCATACAAACGCATTGGCGGCAAGTCGCGATTCAATCCGCGAGTGGTGGTGGCAAAAGCAGTGTGAGACATTAATTTCTCCTATGAATAGATCGGCATGTGGACGTTGAAATCATCGTCTCCATTATAATTTCTCCATGCCTATTACCACCGACTCCGTCCGCACGTATTACGATGAAAACACCAACCTCTTTTTGAAATTTAGCGGTCACAAAAAAGCGCAAAACATCCACCGCACCTTGTGGATGGAGAATACCAAAAGTATTGAAGACGCGCTCAATACCTCCAATGCGATTATCAAAGCGGAGATCGAATCTGTGGCTCAAACAAACGCCCGCATTGCAGACCTCGGTTGTGGTGTGGGTGCGAGCCTGTTTTACATTTATCCACGTTTGCAAAACCCCGCTCCTGCTCTCGGATTAACTCTTAGCCCTGTGCAAGCACGGTTGGCGCAAGAGTCGGCAAGTCAACTCGGCTTGCAAGACCATATCCGCTTCGCCGAAGGGGACTTCACTTCCGTGCCATTGCCCAGCGAGTCGCTTGATGCAGTCTATTCCGTTGAAGCGGTTTGTCATGCCGTAGACCCTGAAAAATATTTCAAAGAAGCTGGGCGTCTGTTGCGCAAAGGCGGCAAGCTCATTTTGGTGGATGATTACAAATCAGCGCGTTCCTTCAACTCAAGTGAACAAAAATGGTTCGACGCTTACATCGAAGGCTGGTATGTTCCCGGTGTGAGGGCTGTCGAGCAAACCGTCGCTTTCGCTAACACGAACCGACTTCAACTCAAAAAGAACGACGAACTTACTCCCTATCTCCGTCTGCGCAACCTGCCCGATTTTCTCGCCAGCACGTTACTTTTCCTCGGTGAAAAACTTCCGATCAAACATGCCATCGTCCCATCCATGTTGGGGAGTATGGCATTGCAACAGTGTTTGTATATGAAGGTGGTTGAGTATCGGATGATGGTGTTTGAAAAACTCGGTGGTTGAGTAGCCACGAGCGATAGCGAGTGGCGTATCGAAACCACCCATTAATGAAAATATTTCTATTAACTGTTGGTTTCGATACGGGCGAGACGAACACTCGCCCTACTCAACCAACGATTACTCCATGAAAACAATCACCCTCCTCACCAGCGGTACTCTCGGAGATGTCCTCCCCTACATCGCCCTTGGCAATGGGTTGATCAAAGCAGGCTACAACGTCCGCGTTGCTGCGCCGCGTGGATTTGCGAATCTCATTCAAAACCATCACGTCCCATTTGCACCCTTTGACGGCAACCCCACCGACCTGCTCATCGAGCAAGGCGACTCGACACCGATGACGCTTGGTACGAATCCCATTCGCTCCATTCAAGCCACACAAGATTTTCTGCGCAAAGCCCGCCCGTTATACCGTCACATGCTGCACACCGCCGCCGAAGCCTGCCGCGGTTCCGACCTGCTCATTCATGGCTTGCCCACTATCTGGGGCGCACACATCGCCGAAGGCTTGGGCATTCCCGCTGTCCGCGCAAATTTGCAGCCACTCACTCCCACTCGCGAATTTCCATCCGCACTTTTGCCATTTCATTTTTC
>JAEURI010000084.1 GCA_016789225.1 Anaerolineales bacterium | reverse complement strand
CGTATCGTCCAGGTCATCGTGGATTTGGATCATCTCCCCGTAAAGAATCCCCAGCTCCTTTATTTGAGCCGCCAAGCCAACCGATGCGCCGCCCGCCAACGCGCCAACTTCGAACGCAGTTGAAAAGAAGGGCGAGCTCTTCGCACGCGCAATTTTCCAATATGTCTCTTCGTCTTCTATAACAGTATTCACATCCCAATCCTGCCCCAGCGACGTGGCAAGGAACATCTCATTGACCGCTTCCATCGCCCGCAGTTTCGACTGTGAAGCCATGTCACTGCCTGAGATCGCAACCCCAGCCGCCGACTGCAAAGCGGATGCCATATTCGCCGTCGCCGCCCCGCCTGACTTGACATGCACACCGCGTGGATCATCATCCAGCAAATCGTCAACGAGAATGATGCCGATATGCCCGCAGGCCACCGCCAGCATGGCAGGGAAGGCCCACTCTTCATCCCCGCCGACGGACTCACAGGCGCGCAAAGGCAGCAGCCAATGCTTCGGTTTCGGCGAAGCCGCACGTTGAAAGACAGACTTGATCTCATTCCAATCCTTCACATGCGACATGCTCGAAAACTCTTCGATAAGTTGAGAAAATCTTTCCATATCTCCATCTCCGTGGCCCTGAAGGTTTGATGAAACCTTCAGGGCTTCTTGTTGAAAGCGGGTTGGGACTTTGTCCCAACCCGCCATCGTCACACCTAGGCAGCCACAGCAGGCTGTTCGGCTTCCCACCAGAACCACGGGTCTTCACTCGCCGCAGCAGCGATGCGGGTCTTGCTGAACCCGGCCAGCGCGGAAAGGCGGCGGTCAACAGTGGGGACATCCTCCGAAGGGGAGGTCATTTGGGCATAAAAATCCTGCATGGTCTTCATTTTATTTTCTCCTTTTGATCTGATGGATTGAACGACACGTACACTGATGAAAATGGATACACTCGGCTATAATCGAACCACCTCCTTTCAAAATTTGACCCGGATAAAACCATCCCGCAGGGAAAAGCATGCAAAAAAGCCCTCGCACTCAAGATTCAACTTTAGAACTGCTCATCTCCCTGGCAGTGGTACTTGTGCTGCTCCTATATACTTATGGGATTCTGATCGCGGCGCCTTACCAGGGGTTTTATTTCAATCCGACAAGTGGGGTTATTACCAGTTTTTATGGGGAAGGCACAACCTCGCTCCAGGAAGGGGATATCCTTGAACGGATTGGCGACATCACACTGAAGCAGTTCAAAGCGGACCGAAGGTTGGTCTTTTTTGAAGGAGTGCAACCAGGGGATATCATTGAGATCGCCATCTTAAGGAATGGCAAACCCCTTGTTGTTCAATGGGTCTTCCCCGGCTTCAACCTGCGCGAATTTACAAGCAGGCTTTTCAACTCCTGGATGTTGGCCTATATTTTTTGGTTGGCAGGGCTTGCGGCTCAACTTTTGATCCGTCCGCGAGATTTGCGCAGAAGGTTGTTCGTTATTGCCAACTACCTTGTTGCCCTTTTTCTAGTTTCCGGCGCCCTTTCCTCCTGGCATCTTTGGGAAAGTTCCACCCTGCTTCATGCACTTACATGGCTGATGATGCCGGTCTTCCTTCACTTGCACTGGGTCTTTCCGCGCCCCATCAGGAATCTGCCGAATTTATTTTGGAGCTTCCTATACGGTGTGGCTTTCCTGCTCGCCGCGGGGGAGATACTCCATATGTTGGGGAGAAACTTATATGCCTTGGGGTTCGCCATCGCCCTACTGGGAAGCATTCTTCTTTTATTCGCCCACTTGTTCATCCAAAAAGAGGAACGTCAGACCATCCGCCTGCTTCTGCTTTCGATTCTGATCGCCTTCTCGGCTTCGATTGCCGTGGCCATCGCTCAAGCCTTTGGCGTCATACTGAACCTTGGCTGGTTTACCGTTTATTCCATGCCTTTCATGCCGCTGGCCTATTTTTATCTGATCAATCGCCGTCAATTGGGGGGCATGGAAACACGCGTCAACAGCATCATCTCTACCTACACATTTCTTATTCTGCTGGGGTTGGCCTTCTTCATCCTTTTGGTCAGTTTCGCCCAAACCTCGCTGGCTGAGGAGGCCTGGGTGATCCTTGCCCCTTTGCTTGCCTTTGTTGCTAGCATCACCACGGCCGTTTATCTTCCCCGTTTTCAGACCTTTTTAAATCAACGCCTATTTGGCATCAAACTACCTTACCAGAACCTGACTCAGACCTACTCCAGCCGTATTGCTGTCAGCACCACCCTCCCGAGCCTGCTCGCCTTACTCAAGGAACAGGTTTTCCCCAGCCTGCTCATTCGTCAATACGTCTTCTTGAAAACAAGCGAGAAAAATCTGAGCGTTCTTCTTGCCCAAGACATCCCTGAGGATTCATTCGACTTTGACTCTCTGACCCAAAAAGCCGGACACTACATCCCAAACCTCCCGCCTGATGAAGGCTGGCTGCGCCTCATTCTTCCGCTCAAGCTGGGTGACGTGACCCTCGGCTTTTGGCTTCTCGGAAAGCGCGACCCGGATGATCTCTATCCCCTCGTCGAGATCCCCATCCTGCAATCCCTTGCCGACCAGACCGCCATCGCCCTCAGCAACATCCTGCAAGCCGAGCAGTTGCGCAGCCTGTACCAGTCTGACATCGAGCAGATTGAATATGAGCGCAAGCGCATCTCGCGTGACCTGCACGACGACGTATTGAATCAGCTTGCCGCCATGCGCAACAGCCTGAACCAGAAAACCCTGCCTCCGGCCTTCCTCTCCACCTATGACGACCTCAAACAGCGCCTGCGCCATATCATCAACGATCTCCGCCCGCCCATGCTCGACCAGGGCCTGGCCTACGCATTGACGGAATATGTGGAAGACCTGAGGGAAAAAAACAACGATGTCCGAATCGTCCTTGACCTGCAAGCCAGTGAGGAAAAGCTCCCCGAAAAGATCGAAGAGCATTTCTTCCACATCGTGCGCGAAGCCTGTGAAAACGCCCTGCGCCATGCCCATGCCCGCACACTGACCGTCGCAGGGACGATTGCGCCCGACCACGCAGATTTATCTATTGAAGACGACGGCGACGGTTTTGACGTCAACACCGACCTCAATGTGCTGCGAGCCACCAGTCACTTCGGGCTGTTAAGCATGAAGGAACGCACCCACCTGGCCGGAGCAGAGATCAATTTCCAGTCCGACCCGAAGCGCGGGACGAAAATTCAAATCCTTTGGAATCTTGAAAAATAGATTGTTAAAGTTCAACCGTTCGATGTCTTCAGTTTTAGCTCTACCGTCGGGAAATAGCTACGACCGAACGCTTGAATTTCTCAAGTGTTACTTGACTCACCTTACGCGCCCAACCGTGATTCCCTGAGCGACAGCGAAGGGTCTCTGAGACAGTCGTAGAGGTTCTTCGCTCCGCTCAGAACGACACTGCGTAAGGTGATTTACTTGAATCAGAGGCACACCTTGTGAGTGACTTGGATTTTGGAAGCCAGCTCCGTCTCTTTCGTCAACGATCCCACGACCCCCAAACACAAAAGCAGCTCAGCCAGCAAAAACTTGGCGAGCTGCTCGGTCTGGAACTGGGAGTTTACGGCTTTAGCGGCGCGGCAATCAGCGACTGGGAGCGAAGCGAAAGCAGGATCAACGCCGCAGATCGCCATGTGTTGCTCAGCCTGGTAAAAGTTCTTAACTTTTGCGGCGGGATAAAAAATTCGGCAGATGCCAATCTCCTGTTGGAGGCTGGGAATTACCGTGCGCTAAATCAGGCGGAAAGGAATAGGGTGTTTCCGGAGGAAGTGGAAGAGACCGGCTCGCCGCCTGCAACTTCCCTGACCTCGAACTTCCAGTATCTAACCCGGGGGATGCCTTTCATCTCCCCAGCCGGATACAAAAAAATACTTCTCGAAGCGCGCGAAGGCCCGCAACCCGCCTGGCCCAAGGTCCTTGCAGCGCTGATGCGAAACACCACAGACCGGGTTTCTGCCATAAACCTATTGAAGACGATCCTCTGGCTTTGGGTCCTGGGTCTTGCATACTGGCTCATCCTCCCATCCCTTCGATTATTCCTCACCAGCGGAGATCTTCGGCAGGCGGCATCGCTGTATATCATCGGCAGCCTCATCCTGCCGCTCCTGATCGCGGCACTAACGGACACGAATAAAGAGCCGTTTTGGAAAGAACAAAAAATCCCCAGGCCGGTCAGGCTTCGTTTATTTGTTCATGCGGGGGCGTACCTTGGCTTTCATACAGGCTACTTCATTGTTTTTCTATTCACATTCATCCAGGGCTTGCTGGATATACCGCCCGTCACCCTGATCGAGCTTTTCAAGGCGGCCTTCCTGATTGCCTTTGGGTATATCGACGCACAGCTTATCCCATATAATTTATGGCTCGCATACCAGCATTTTGATTTCAAGGAAAGCGGTATTCTTTTCGCCTTCATCCCTTTTGGCCTTGTATGGGCCTGGTTCCTGGTTGAGTTTTATGAAACCCTCGCTTCCCCGGTGACAGGCACAATCCTTCTGTTATCTTCGGTCACCCTGATTGCGCTATGGGAAGTGAGAAAAAGCAGGAATTAAAAAATACACGCCGGGACAATCACCGGCGTGCACCCCAATTCCCCAAATCGCATCGGCTATCCCCTTGCTCCAGTCAATGCGCTAGTCAGCGGGGTTACTCCAAAACCATACGAATAAATTCAGGCACAAGCGCGGGGTCAAAGTGCAGGCCCGAGCCCTTGTGGATATATTCCAAAGCATCGGTGGGCGACCATGCGCGGCGGTACGGACGGTCGCAGGTGAGCGCGTCGTACACATCGGCAAAGGCGAAGAGGCGCGCCGCCAGCGGAATATGTTCGCCTGCCAGCCCATCCGGGTAGCCGCTGCCGTCCCACTTTTCGTGATGACTGCGCGGAATGTCCAGCACCGCTTCGATCTGCGGAATGGTCTCCAGCAGGCGCACGGCAATGCCGGGATGCTGACGCATCACCTGCCATTCGTCCTCTGTCAATGCGCCCGCCTTGAGTAGAATCTCATCGGGGATGGCGATCTTGCCGATGTCGTGCAGTACCGCTCCATGCCGCAGATCGACCGTCTGCACTTCGGGGACGCCCAGGCGGCGGGCAAGTTGCAGGGTCATCGCGGTCACACGGCGGGTGTGGTCTTCGGTTTCCAGGTCGCGCAAGTAAAGTGCGCGCGACCAACCCTCGATCATCTTTTCCAGAGAGAACGGAATGTTCGTGATCGTGCTGGAAAGGCTTCTGTACCCCGAGATATTCCAAACGAACAACACCAACTGATCGCCCATGGCAGGCAGCAAACGAAACTCGAACCAGGCTGCGCCCTTGCCGGGCAATAACAACACCGTGGAAAACATCGCAAACCTGCCGCCCAGGGCCACCTTTTGCAGGGCCTGATCGTATTTTTGGCGCGTGCGAAAGGGCATCATCTCGCGCATGTTCAAACGATCTGGCAGGCCGGGCAGTAAGCTCGGTCCGGAGTCGTTCCGCGCCTTGCATGCCAGGATGCTTCCATGTTGATCCATCACGAATAAAAGGTCATCCGCTTCATCCAGCATTTGCACCAGTTTCCATTCCGGGGCCGGAGAGGCAGCCGAATAGGGCGGGGAAATGCGAAAATTGAGCTTGTCCTTCAAATTCAGCCCCTCTGCGCCGTTGATATTCTTTCCAAAATACATGCGGGGAGCAGCCATTAATAAATGCCAGATTGAGATTGATAGACCTGCCTTGCCAGGTCTGAAAGAGTTTTGGCTTTGATGGAGGCAAGCAATGCACATTCCTCCTGGGTCAGGGAAAAGGTCTCACCCAGATAGCCTTTTTGGATGGCCTCCTGCGGATTCTTCAACAACATCTCGCAGAACTGACGGTTGACCACCGCCGCCGCAAACATGCGATTCAAGCCGCTGGATTGGGAATGGGTCTGTCGGGGCATCCTGTTCATTCGGGAGGTCGGTTGGGGTATGGGAGCAAGCATAAGATTTCACCTTTGTATGGAATGAGCGGGGCGGGCAAGCAGCCAGAATGCACCGGCCGCGATCAAAACGTCGCCGAGGCTAAAAGCCGATTGGTAGGGGAACCAGGCCGGGGTGAGGAAACGATCCGCAAGCCACTCGAAGCGAGTCGCTTCCGGCATCAGGATGATGTCCTTGGCGCCGAATCGGGCACTGGCGGGGAAATCCAAAAGGGAACGTTCGGGAACCAGGTAAGCCGCTGCCTGTGGACGGATGGGCATAAAGCCGCCGTTGGCGATCATCACCAGCAGGTTCAACGCCGCACCCAGTGTCAGGGCCTTCATACCGGGCAGGGAGTGATTGAGCAGGGCAAATACAAACAGAAGAATTTGAGAAGTGATCAAAAGAGCGGCAAAGAGCGACGTAGAGACCGAAAGCCGGGGAAGGACAAACTGCAAGCCAAACGCGATAAACATAAGCCAGAGGAACTGGAAGACCGGCGCTTCATACCGGACCCGCTTCCTGTGTGCCAAACCCAGGCCCACGGTCAACCCTGCCGCCACTGCGAAAAGAAGGATCACATCTACCTTGTGCCGCCGCCGTCTGATGGGGCGCCAACGCCGATCACGAGCAGGGCCAGGGAAATCACGGTGAGGGCCAGTTGAATGTGCTGGCGGTTGACCTTTTGAAGGGAGAGGGCGATCAGAGCGAATTTGCTTTTCATGGGAACATCCTTTCTTGCATCTTCTTTCAGGAAACGATGTCCACAGGATACGAGCCCCCAGGCTTCAAAACAGGCTTCAAAATATTAACGGCCGCTTTGGAAGCGGCCGTTGGTTGAAGATCATGAGCTCAATTTTCGATACAAGCTCTCGGTTTCGGGCGAGGGCGGCATGGAGAAATATCGCTCCATGGCCTCGACGCAGGCATTGTAAACCCGCCTGATTCCGCCAGGGTCGTTCAGCTTGTGATAAATCTGCATCCACAGCCGGTAGATTGCCTCAAAGGAGGGGTCGTACTCCACGGCACGCTGGCAGAGGGTCAGCCCTTCCTGAAAGCGTGCGCTTTTCAGGTATAGGTTGCCAAGGGAAAGCAAGGCATCCAGGTACAGACGGTTAAGACGCTCCCGGTCTGCCATGATCCAGTCGTGATACAGGTCATCCAAAAACGGACCCTGTACCAGGGCTGCTGCCCTCTCGTAGGCCTCCATCTGTTCAGTTATGCTTTTCGACGCGCCCGCCTTGGAGAGGTGGGACTCAAAGGCTTCCACGTCATATTCGTAATCCAGATTGCGGTTAAAGAAGTAGGCGTCATTCTGAAATTGAATGATGTCTTCCTGCCCCAGCGCACGCCGCAGGCGGTAGATATCATTTTTAAACCGCTGGCGGATGCGCGCAGGCTCATCGAGCTCGGGCCAGAGGATCTCGGCTACCTGTTCCTTGGTCATGGGTTTGGTGCGGGTAAGGAAGAAAAGGAAGAGGTCGCGCGCCGATAGCGCCTGCCAATCGGAGTTGTTGAGCAGCCTGCCGCCCATGCTGACCCGTGCATGCCCCAAAGCCTGAATGCTGAGATGAGGCGCAGGCATTTCGATCACACGGGCCTGGCGGTGAAGTTCCCGCCGAACAGAGGGCAGTTCTCTATTCAGCTTTTCCACACGAGCGAACCAATCGCGGACGAGACGGCCTGTTTCTCTGTTCTTTTGCAATCCCTCCAGCCACGAACGGGCCTGATGAAAAGCTACGATCACCGCATGCAGCACCCGGCCCTGATTCTGAACCACGACACGGATGGTTTCTGCAGCATGGTCGGTCTCCCCGTTCTGATGATATGCCGCCGCGAGCCAGATGCGCGCCACAGCACAATCCACTTCACGGCCATTCTCCAGGAAGCTCTCTGCCTGGCTGAATTCTGAAATGGCCCCTGAAATATCCTCCGCGAACATCATCCACTTGCCGTTCGTGAGGTGGTAATAGCCATGTTCGTAATCGGATCGACCTGCATCCACCATGGCCTTCATGTCATCGAGGCTGGCCCGGGCGAAGGAAAAATCCCGTTGTAACAGAGCCAGGTTGATCCGTCCGAGTTGAAGCGAAAAGAGCAGGAAGCGCTCCTGCATCCCATCTGCGATCAGGTCTGCGGCACGCTGGTAATTTTGTGCGGCAATGGGGGCATCCTGCAATTCGGTATACAGGTCGCCAAGCCCAATGGAGATGAGCGCCTCCATGCGGGAATGTGCGCTGCGTCGTGCGCAAAGCAGACCCTCTTCATAGGTATAGGCGGCCTTTTCATACTGCCCTTGCAAATGACACACATACCCCATATTGTTCAGCAGGTTGGCCTGCCCGGTCAGGTTGCCTTGTTGTTTCCAGATGGGCAATGCCTTTTCATAAGACATCTCGGCGTCGCTATAGCGCCCAAGTGATTCGTACACCATGCCGGTTTCTGTTAAAAGGAGGGGAATGCCAATGAAATCTTTCAGGGTGGTATAGGAACTGAGCGCCTGCTCCAAAAAAGTAGCTGCCTGGCGCGCCTTCCCCAAACGGAACAGGACCAGCCCTTTGATTCGCATCGCCTCGGCATAAAGCATTTGAAGCCCATCCCTGCCTTCGGAGATTTGAGCCGCCTCCTCGGCATCCCGTAGGGAGGCTTCATAATCCCCTAGAAAACGATGGTTCATCGCGCGCCGCACGAGGGTCAGCGTCAGGTTGGGCATATCCGCCGATTCTCTAAAGATCGCTTCGGCGCGGGCTAGAAGTTCGAGCCCCAGATCAAATTCGCCTTTGGTATATGCGATCACCCCGCGGATGGAGATGATCCCAGGCCGGCTCCCAAGGATCGAAGGCGGAAGATCACCCAGCCACGCCTCGGTAACCGACAACGGCCGGATCGAGATCGATAGGCATGCCCGCTCGATCATTGCCGCAAGCAGGTCAACATCCTGCAGTTGAAGGGTGGCATGATGCGCCTTGTCCCATTCCCCCATACGCTCATAAGCCGCGCCCAGATTGATAAGCAAGGGACGGACTTCATCCGGTTTCTCGCGTTTGAAGCGATTCTGTAAATAATCGCGAAAGAGATGATGATAGCGAAGCGAGCGTCCATCCGCGCCAACGGGTAGGGCAAACAGGTTGTTCTGTATCACCGCCCGGATGAACCCGTCCCAATCCTGCCGCTCGGAGTAAAAGGAGGCCAGCACCGCTTCGCAAAGCGCAGAGTCGAACTCCTCAATGAGGGAGGAACGCAGAAGAAACTCCTGAATGGCCGGTTTCTGGCGGTCGACCACCTGCTGCCCGAGATAATCGAACAAGCCCACACCCGTATTGAAGCGCGGGATGTTCGTTCCGACAAATTGCAAGCCGGTGATCCAGCCTTCGGTCTCCGCGATCAGTTTTTCTGCTTCCTCGTCGGTCAGGTGCATCCTGTTGTTTTTCAGGGCCAACGCCTGGATCTCTTCCATACGAAAGGCCAAATCTGAAAAATCAAGGCCGCCCACCTGCTCCCTGGCAACCATCAACGACAGATCGGTAAGAGCCGTCAACATCCGCGAGGAAATGACGATATGACAATTATCGTCCACGAGTTGAATAAAACGATTTAGGAACTCCGCAATGAGTGTCACATCCTGAAGCAGGTGAAAATCATCCAGGATGAGAATGAAATGTTCCTTTATGGACTCGAACGCTTCATTGACAAGAGAAACCGTCAGGCGTTCCATTCCAGCTTCGAATGAAGTCATGCCCTCCAGCACAGCATTGGACTGCACCCCAAAACCCGGAAACTGCTGCGCGATCGAAGCGGTCAAATATGCGGCAAAGCGCTGCGGCTCGCGGTCCAGTTCATCCAACGACAGCCAGCAGCATTTGTACTCGCTGTTCAAGACCAGGTCGATCAGCAAAGACGTCTTGCCATATCCCGCCGGGGCAGAGACCAGCACCAGTTTTTTCTCCATCGCCTCGAACAACATATCCAACAAACGCTTGCGTTCAAGCAACTCCTCACGGCGTCGCGGCGGGATGATCTTGGTTTTACTGATGGGAATGGATGTCATGGGGATCGTACCTGTCTTTTAATTCCTGCCAATAAAGTACTTCTATTTTATCCCCCCTCTCGCTTTTTTCACCTCTCAAAAGTATATCAAGGGCAAATGTTATATAATGACCGCGCCTTTCCACACTCAGCAAAGATTCCGACCGGGGAATGCGGTTACCATGTAATAAGTTGCCGAGTAAGGAGGTACTCGTTACTCATCCCTTCCCCTTCAAAAACTTTAAGCC
>JAEURI010000064.1 GCA_016789225.1 Anaerolineales bacterium | reverse complement strand
CAAAGGTCGAAAACCTGAAACGATTTTCGACCTTTGAAGTTTCTTTCAAGAAAATATCATCTCATGGATAATCATCGCTGGGGCAGTCTATTCTTAAAGAGCAACCTTACATCGGAGACCATTGCGGGAATAGCCTGCTTTTTCTTTTTTCTTGTTATTTATGGGGTTACCGCACGGTCCGATATTCAGGTGTCAGACGAAGTAGTCATGGCGGCGACGGGTGCCTCTCTTGTCACAGACGGCGATCTTGCAATCGATGAATGGCAATGGCTGCAAGATAGCATTTCATTTGGACAAATTGGGATAGATGGACGTTTATACGCAAAATATTTTCCGGGCAACATATATGGGTTTGCACTGCTATATCGCTTCGCCGAAAAACAAGGCGATGAACCTTTTTTTTGGTCTGCTCCAGATTTAAACCCCGATGTTCAACCGACTCTGGTTGCGTCATCCAATACAGGCGTGCGATTTGCGCTTAAACTTAATTCTCTTCTTGGTGCCATCGCCATAACCATATTGTTCTTCCTCGTAAATCGCTACTTCGATTGGAGGACAGCCCTGATTACAGCCTTATTGATTGGCCTCACGACAGATTGGTGGTATCAATCGCGGGGATTTATGTCAGAGATTGGGTCAGGCGCCTTTATATTGCTAGCCATATTTTTTACTACGGTAAAAAATCCATATGCGAGCGGACTTTTTCTTGCCATTTCTATTCTGTTTCGTCCAACCAGTTTGTTGGTAACTCCCGTTTGGGCGAGAATAACATGGGAGAAGAGATGGAAATCCGTACTATCGGGATTATTCGTTCTATTTGCTTTATTCCTTCTTGCTTACTACAACTGGAGCAGGTTTGGTTCTTTTTTCTCATTCGGGTATGGCGAAGAAAGTTTTACAGGAAAATTACATGATGGGCTCTATGGATTGCTCCTCAGCCCGGGACGCTCAGTTTTTGTGTATTCACCAATCCTGGCATTTGCATTGCTGGGTATAAAGCCCATGATTAAGAAGGATTTTGCCTTATTTTCTCTGACACTGGCATTAATCCTTACGCACACGATCGTTATTGCCCTCTGGCATAGCTGGGATGGTGGATGGTCGTGGGGCTCCAGGCTGCTCACCCCCATCGTGCTCATCCTTGGCATATTCCTCGCTCCCATTATTGACCAGGCACGTACACGTCCAATGGATATGGCAATCCTCCTTATTTTTGGGCTTCTTGGATTATTTGTCCAAATCGCAGTACTTTTGCATAACCCCATGGAAACGATCGTACAGGCAGTTTCATACGGAAATATTTCTTATGAAGAAACGGTTCTATCGGTCAACAACTCATGGCTTGCCCTCCAATTTCGCAGCCTGGACAGTTGGCAGGTATGTAACATCGATGCATACACTCTCCGCCAATGGCTGGGGTGTGGACAATGAAAATTCTGTGGAAAAATTTTTCCACATCCTCTTTACAATTGCTCGGGAATTTTCCACCTAACTAAGAAAAATCTATTTACTTGTCTCGTCAATACAAGTGCTATTACTGTCAAGTATGATACGTCCAGAAGGTACAGCATTTAGTCCATACGATGCAGATGCCCAACAACTAGCCAACATCTTGAAAGCGGACAGAGCCGAAAGTGTCTGGATGTCCATGGATGAACTAAACAATATGTATATCCAGGTCGTACTTACCTCCAATGGAATCCATCTGCCAAATGTCTACTACTGAGATATGGGGCAACAGGTGGAGATTACTGGCAGTTTCTGCGGATATTCTTTTGATCATTTAGTTGTCCAGACACCCATAAGCAGCTCTGAAATAGATTTAATTGCAGATATGGAGTGGTCACAAACACGAGGTAAAATTCCGCTAGAAAACCTGTCTCCTTTAGCAGAGATCAACATAAATGGAAAATCTTATTTGACCTATCGTGTCGTCTGTAATACTAAAGGTTAGTAAATTCTCTGGAGATGAAATGAACATCACACTCAAGATCAACGGAATTGAACAGATCATCGATGCACCTGCATCCACCACTTTGCTTGCCGCCCTGCGCGGACTGGGCTTTCATGGCGTGAAGTTTGGCGATGAGCAGGGTCTTACTGGCGCAGATACAGTTTTGCTAGACGGCAAACCCGTGAACGCGGGGTCGATGCTGGCGGCGCAGGCGGAGGGTCATGCCGTGGCGACGATCGAAGCCTTGGGCGAGCACCCAGAACAAGGCTGGAGAAAGACCGATGGTCTGCATCCGCTGCAAAAGGCTTTCGTTGAGTCAGGCGCCATCCAATGCGGATATTGCACACCTGCGCAGATCCTTGCCGCGAAGAGTTTACTTGAGAAGAATGCAAAGCCAAGTGAAGATGAAGTTCGTGAAGCGATCTCGGGTGTACTGTGCCGATGTACGGGGTATCTCAAACCGGTGCAGGCGGTCTTAAAAGCAGCTGCCGTCATGCGCGGCGAAGAACCAGATGAAGGCGAAGCGGTCAATTGGGATCTGGGAAATTGGGGCAACCGACCCGAGACGCCCAACATCCCAAGCGACCAATTTAGCAACGTAATGACCAAACCCAAAGTAGTCGTTACGCCTGAGACTCAAAAGTGGCAAACCGTTGGCAAACCTGAAAAGAAAGTCGATGCCATCAAGCTGGTTCAGGGTAAACCTGCCTTCACTGCTGATATGGATATGCGCGGCATGTTGTACGCGAAAGTGTTGCGTTCTCCACATGCTCATGCCCGTATCAAAAATATTGACTCAAGCAAGGCTTTGGAACTGAAAGGTGTCGTTTCAGTGTTGACATGGAAAGACCTGCCGCGCGTCGTGTATTCCACAGCCGGACAATCCGACCCGATCCCTGGTCCGTTGGATTCTTTCTCACTGGATAATAAAGTCCGTTTCGTGGGCGATCGCGTGGCGTTCGTCGCGGCGGAGACTCCTGAAATCGCTGAGAAGGCGCTTGCTTTAATTGACGTTGAATACGAAGTCCTGCCTGCAATCCTGGACTCGCGCGATGCCATGAAACCGGATGCAATCAAACTTCATGACGAGCCGGAATACGTCAACTTTGCAGACTCGAACCCGGATAAAAACCTCGCGGCTCACATCCGCATTGATATTGGAGACGTCAACAAAGGCTTTGCCGAAGCTGACGAGATCTTCGAAGCCGAATATGAAGTGCCCAAAGTTCAGCAGGCACATATTGAGCCACATGTATGTGTCACCTATTGGGACGAGGACGACCGACTGGTGATCCGCACGTCCACCCAGGTGCCGTTCCATGTGCGCAGAATGCTTGCCCCTGTGCTCGACCTGCCCGTGAAGCGCATCCGCGTCATCAAGCCGCGCATCGGCGGCGGGTTTGGCGGCAAACAAGAAGTGTTGATGGAAGATGTGCCTGCACATCTGACCATTGCCACAAGACGCCCTGTCATTTACGAATACAGCCGGGAAGAAGAGTTCATTGCGGCACGTTCACGTCACCCCATGCGTGTAAAAATGAAAACGGGCGTCAAGAAAGATGGAACCATCACAGCGAATGAGATGTACGCGTTATCTGACACAGGCGCGTACGGTTGCCATGCGCTGACGGTCACTGGTAATACCGGTCACAAGGCGATGGCGTTGTATGTAGGCGACGGTGAATATCGCAAAGCCCCCAACATCCGCTTCTATGCAGATGTGGTTTACACCAACACGCCACCCGCAGGTGCTTTCCGTGGATATGGCGTGCCGCAAGGCTATTGGCCCCTCGACCGTCACATGGAAAAGATCTCGCGCGCTATGGGCTTTGACCCGATCGAATTCCGAT
>JAEURI010000054.1 GCA_016789225.1 Anaerolineales bacterium | reverse complement strand
GTTCGAGGAGGATGTCAACGTACCCTTCCTCATCCGCGGGCCGGGCATCGAACCGAACATGATCGTCAATAAATTGGCTGGCAATGTGGATATTGCCCCAACCTTTGCGGATATGGCCGGAGTGGTCCCGCCGGATTTTGTGGATGGGCGCTCGCTCCTGCCTTTATTTACCCCATCCGCCTCCCAACCGTGGAGGGAGGCATATCTACTTGAGCGGGGCGGGGATGAAGCCGAAACCTTTTACTGGGACACAACCGTATCCAGAAACCTCGACCCTGGCCTGCTCGAGCCGTTCGACGTCGCTTCAAAGCCCAACTATACCTGGCCCTTTGCCTCTCCATATGTCGGATTGCGCACCGAAGAGCATTGTTATATCGAGTTTGAGATCGGCGACATCGAACTGTATAACATGGTCAACGACCCCCACCAACTGGAAAATCTCGCCTGGACAGCCGACCCTGCCACCCTTGAAATATTCAGCCAATGGGTGGAGCGGCTCAAAACTTGCGCTGGTGAATCCTGCTGGGCCGCGGAAGGAAAGCCGTAGAGGATGTTAAGTTAGGCCCTTTTATAATTTGCCCATTGACGCAACACTTTCAAAAATGTAAACTTCCTTCCACGCCAATATAGAGACGAGGAGAGCGCGGTTATGACAGGTAAGTCATCCACCGTAAGCAAGGCTTTTAAGGACGGCCAGGAAAAACGAACGACGGATAAAGATCGAAAGATCAGAAATCCTCGTCCGTTATCTTCTACATCCGGCAACGATGACTCGTTCCCCGGGTTACGGGCTGTTGACCGCGTACACGAATTGGCATGGGAGGGACAGCATGACCAGGCGATCGAACTTGCCACATTGGCACTCGCCCGTGGAGATCAATCCACTGATCGTGAAATGGCCCTGCTCGACCTGCGCGTCGATTCATATATAGCTCAAGGGGAATTCGAAAACGCCGCCCAGGATGCCGCCGCCATGACCCGCCTTGCAGAAACAGGCACAGATGCGTTTAAAGTGCAGGCGCTTAACTGCAATGCACTTGTTCAGTTAAGGAATGGGGATATTCAGGATGCCCTGCGCACGGCCACACAAGCCATAAAAATCGCCGAGTCTTTTCAACCTGCCCATCCGCTTTTATATGCCAGAAGTCTGTATCATTTAAGTGAGATCCATAAGAATGTAAGCGAGTATGAATTAGCCATTCAAACAGCTCAAAAAGCTATAGAGCTGTTTTTAGCCGAAGGCGATTACTCAGGAGCGGGGCGCGCCTGTTACATAATGGCTCCCTCCTACAACGTCATCGGAAACGCAAAAGAATCACGCCGGGCCGCGCAAAGAGCGCTTGAACTATGTCAGCAGGCCGGGGATCAATACGGCATCGGCTGCGCCTTCAATGCATTAAGCGCCACCGACCCGGATATTGTCGAGCGCATTCGCCATTATCAATTCGCCATCCATGCCTTCGAAACCGCAGGTTATCGTGAGCGGCAATCCATCTCAATTGGGAATTTGGGATTCACGTATGCCGCGCTTGGCCTGTATATGCACGCCCGCCGGTTCACCACCCAAGCCTTACAAATGGATCGGGAGATGGGCAACAAGGTCGGCCTGGCATATTGGATCGAAAACTTATTCGACGTTGAATTACGGCTGGGCAATATCGAATCCGCTCGTGTGCTTCTACGGGAACTCTCCGAATTGGTCCCTCAATTTGGCGACCCAAGAATGAACGCAAGCCTGAAGACAAATTACGCGATCCTGGCATTGGAAGAGGGAAACCCGGAAGAAGCGATTCGGTTTTGCAAGCAAGCCGTCGAAGCGACAAAACAGGCCGGGCTGGGAAATGAAAACGTACATCTCACCTATCTGGGTCAGGCGCATCTTCAACATGGTGATCCTGCCTCCGCTCTGGAGGCCACCACCCGAGCCACCGACCTGCACCGAGAACAGGGCTACAAACTGCCGGATAGTTTTTCCTCGCAGGAAATCTGGTGGCGGCATACCCAGGCTTTGTTTGCCAGCCACAAAGCCGATGGGGCCCGCCTCGCACTCGAACAAGCTCATGCCTTTTTGCTCGAAGCCATCGCCAGCGTACGTGATGAAGGTTTGCGCCGCAATTATCTCAACAAGGTAGCCTCCAACTGCGAGCTGCTAAAGTTTTGGATGCAGGATGGCCAAAAATTCAACCGCCCGCATGAACAACTCTTTGCCCATCTCGCGGTCGAAACGAATGTTCGCGAACCCTTCAAACGACTCACAGATACCGGCCTGCGCCTGAACGCTCTGCATACAGTGGCAGATATCCAACACTTCATTGTGGAAGAAGCCACCGAGTTGAGCGGAGGCGAGCGCGTGCTGTTCATCCTTGAAAAAGATGGAAAACTCGAAGCAACAGATTCCTTCCTGCCGCGCGGAGAGGACGCCCAAAGTTTGCTCGACTCCATCGCCCTCTACCTCGCCCAGGCACGCCTCACACGGACCGTGCAACTGGTCGCTGGACAAGAGGCGGGAGCCAAAGCCCAAACCTTCGACCCGCAACTTCCATCCCCTGTTACGCGCATCATCGCTCCTCTGATATCGCAAAATCAGATCATCGGCTATCTCTACGCCGATATGGACACACTTTACGGCTCCTTTACCGAAGTCGACCGCGATATGCTCGGCATGCTGGCAAACCAAGCAGCCGTCGCATTGGACAATGTCAACTGGGCCCAGGGACTCGAGCAAAAGGTCCGCGAACGAACCGCCGAGCTGCATGCGCGCGTGGAGGAACTGGCCATCATCAACAGCGTGCAGGCCGGGCTTGCCTCCCAACTCGATGTGAACGCCATTTATGAACTCATCGGCGAGCAGCTGCGCAGTCTCTTCGATTCGCAGGCCATCTCCATCGTCTCTTTTGATATCGAACAGGATAAACGCCATTATGAATATTTCCTTGAACAGGGGCAGCGAATTAACATCCCCGATGCGCCCATCCCCCCGCTTTCAAGATACATTATTCAAAACAGACAGCCCTTGTTGATCAATGAGAATTTCAAGGCGCGTCTGTCTGAGATCGGGCTCGAATCCCGGACATTGCCAGGGACCAAGCCGACCCAATCCATGCTGCGCATGCCCATCCTGGTGGATGACCAGGTACGCGGTGTGATCGGCCTCGATAACATCGACCATGAGAATGCCTTCAGTGATACCGATGTGCGCCTGTTGACCACACTCGCCAGCAGCATGAGCGTGGCATTGGAAAAAGCCCGCCTGTATCAGCAGGCCCAGGAAGCCCGTACAGCTGCCGATGCCGCCAGCGCCGCCAAGAGCGCCTTCCTTGCCAACATGAGTCACGAGCTGCGCACACCACTCAATGCCATCATTGGTTTTACGCGCATCGTTCGTAGAAAGTCTGAAGATGTGCTGCCCGAAAAACAACTGGAAAACCTGGATAAAGTCCTCACCAGCGGCGAACATCTGCTCGGGCTGATCAACTCTGTGCTCGACATCGCCAAGATCGAAGCAGGCCGCATGGAAGTGCATGCGGGGAACTTCAACTTGAACGCCCTGATGGAACAATGCGCCAATATCGCCATCCCCCTGCTAAAACCCAGTGTGCAATTCGAAAAACGCACCCGGGATGAACCCGTCATGGTCAACTCGGACCAGGAAAAAATAAAACAGATCGTGTTAAACCTTCTAAGCAATGCTGCAAAATTCACCCATGAAGGGAAGATCATCCTCGAAGCGGAAGGGATTGAGGCAAAAGGGAACCGGCCCGAACTTTTACGCATCCTCGTCACAGACAGCGGCATCGGCATCAGTGACGAGGCGATGGGGCGCATCTTCGGAGAATTCCAACAGGCAGATTCCAGCACCACCCGCGAATACGGCGGAACTGGGTTGGGTCTCACCATCAGCCGCAACCTCGCCCGCCTGCTGGGCGGCGAATTGACGGCATCCAGCAAACCAGGCAAGGGCTCTGTGTTCACCCTTGTCCTGCCCATGAAATATCAAACCAAAAATAAATGATCCTCCCAGGAGCGACATATGAAAACCATTTTGATCGTGGAAGACACCGAATTGAACATCGACCTCATCACCCAGCTCCTTGAGGATGACTACAAACTCCTTGTAGCACGTGACGGTATAGAAGGTATTTCAATGACCACCGAATACAACCCGGACCTGATCTTGATGGATATTTCCCTGCCCATTCTCGACGGGTATGAAGCCACACGCACCATTCGCAAAACCAGGCCGAACATACCCATCATCGGCCTCTCTGCCCACGCCATGGACGGTCACGAACAAAAGGCAAAGGATGCGGGGTGCAATGATTACCTGACCAAACCTGTGGATGACCTGCTGTTGTTTGAGATGCTAAAAAAACACCTGGGCGAATAGGAATTTAACATGGTTGAAAAGAAACAAACGAAGAATGTAGAAAGACAAAAGAAGACGCTGCCCTCGATGAAGGATACAGCTGCATCCATCGCCCGCATCCGCCAACTGGCGTGGACGGGTCAACACGCGGCGGCAATTGATTCAGCGACAGGGGCATTCGCCGCGCCGAAGATTAAACCCGCCGAGCAAATGTCCCTGCTCGACCTGCGCGCGGAATCCTACATCGCCCTCGGCAAACTGGACCTTGCGATGAAAGACGCCAAGGCAATGAAAAAATTGGGGACAACCGCCGCGTTGAATGCACAGGCATTGAACCGCCTCGCCCTCGTCCAAATGCGGACGGGAGACTTGAAGGGCGCCGTCAAATCGGCAAGCGCGGCACTCAAGTTAAAACATTCATCCCAAGAAATCCGCGCTATAAGTTACTTCCGCTTGAGCGAAGCGCAGATGCGTACACAGCAAACCGATGCTTCAATAAAGAATGCAGAACAAGCCGTTGCACTCTATCAATCCATTGGCGATCTCTCAGGGATGGGACGCAGTTATTGGGTGCTCGCCAATAATTTCTTTGATCTGCGCAAGGAAGAGGAATGCCGCCGCTACACGCAGCGATCCATGGAACTTTGCCAACAGGCGGGCGACCAGTATGGGATCGGCAATGCCTATAACGCCTTCAGTTTTACCCTTGTAGACCTTGCTGAACGTATACGCTGCTCTCAAAACGCACTGCAAGCTTTTGAAACTGCCGGGTATATTGACCGCCAGATGGTTGCGCTTGGAAATTTGGGGTTAGCCTATAGCGAACTCGGCTTGTATGCCCACGCCCGTCGTTTGACAAGTGAAAATATAAAAAGAACCCGCGAAATGGGCGCAATGAGTAGTCTCGCAAACGCACTGGGTAATATGATCGACCCTGAAATTAAAACAGGAATGCTTGATGCAGCTCGTGCGCACTTGGAAGAATATGCCAAACTTGCTCCCAGCATCGGCGATCAGAATGCTTTTACAGGATTGCAAACGGTATACGGCGATCTGGCATTCGAAGCAGGCGATACCAAAAAAGCCATCAAGTTTTATAAATCTGCTGTGAAGATGATACAAGAAGCCAAACTGGCTCGCGAGAATGTCGCGCTTTCAGAATTTGGCAAAATTTATTTGGCGGCGAAAGACCCCGTCAACGCGCTCAAAGCAACCACCAAAGCCACCGACCTGCACCGTGCCCAAAATTTCGCCAAGCCCGATGGCTATACCTCGCAAGCCATTTGGTGGCGACACACCCAAGCCCTACTTGCCAACAAGAAAACAAAAGAAGCCCGTGAAGCGCTCGACAAAGCCTACGAGTTTGTGCTGGAAAGCATCGAGAACGTGCGCGATGAAGGTTTACGCCGCAACCTGCTCAACAAAGTTCTTGAGAACCGCGAACTGTTGCAGTATTGGGCAAAAGAGTGGAAGAAACGCAACAGCGAAAACACCTCACGCTATGCGTCCGTCATGCCGCATCTCGCCATTGAGTCGAACGTGCGTGAGCCGTTCAAACGTCTGGCAGATACAGGCTTGCGCTTAAACACCTTGCACACGGTTAGTGAAATTCAAACCTTCATCGTGGAAGAAGCCACCGAACTGATCGGCGGCGAGCGTGTGCTCTTAATCCTTGAAAAGGATGGGGAACCAACGGTGGTACATTCTGTCGTTCCGCGCGGAGAAGACGCCTCAGCCGTTCTCGCTTCGATCAAGAAACATCTCGCCCAAGCTCGCCTCACGCGGACGGTGCAATTAGTTGAAGAAAAAAGAAAGAAGAAAGAAGGCTCTCAAGGGCTGTTCCGAATCGTTGCACCATTGATCGCACAGAATCAAATACTCGGATATCTGTATGTGGATATGGATGCCTTGTATGGAAAATTCGACGACACTGACCGCGACATGCTCGGCATGTTGGCGAATCAGGGCGCCGTTGCCTTGGATAATGCTGGTCTGTTGGAAGGACTCGAGCGCAAAGTAGAAGAACGAACCGAAGAACTCAACGCCCGCGTGGATGAACTCGCCATCCTCAACTCCGTCGGCGAAGCGATGGCGAAGACGTTGGATGTGAAAACAGTGGTCAAGATCGTGGGCGATAAGGTGCAGAGTATTTTTAACTCTGAAACCGTAACTATTCGCTTGTATGACCCCACCACCAAGCTCATCCACCGTGCTTATGATTACGACAAGGGCTATGAAGATCTAACGCACACATCATTTCCAATAGGCAAGGGACTCTCTACACAGATCATTGAATCGGGCAAGCCCCTATTGTTTGGCACCGCAAAAGAATCGGATGCTGCGGGTTCAATCATAGCCCCCGGCGCTAATGCCGCAGAATCTACTCAATCCTTTTTAGGCGTGCCCATTATAGTGAACGATAAAGTGATCGGCACGGTCAGCATTCAAAGTTACAAGCAGCACGCCTACAACGAAAACAGTTTACGCTTATTGCAGACCCTTTCCGCCAACATGGGAGTCGCCATCCAGAACGCGCGACTCTTTGAAGCCGAGCAGGAACGCGTGGCAGAGTTGCAGATCATCAACTCCATTCAGCAGGGACTCGCGTCCGAGTTGGATTTCCAAGCCATTGTGGATCTGGTCGGTGATAAATTGAGGGAAGTACTCAACTCAGGTGATATTGGTATTCGTTGGTATGACTCTAAACTCAATATAATTTCACCGCTATACGAATACGAGCACAATAAGAGAATTCACATCAACCCTGCGACACCTAAAAAAGGTGGTCCCTTTGAAACGTTACAAACAACGAAAAAACCATTGGTGTTTAATACAACAAAAGAACAAGATGCATTTGGTTTAAGTTTAGCACCAGGTACAGATCAAAGCAAATCAACGATCTATATCCCAATTATCGTCAGTGATTCGGTAATAGGTTATATCATTACTGAAAATCATGAACGCGAATACGCTTACGGCGAATCGGAAATTCGCCTGCTGACCACCATCGCCGCCTCGTTGGGAACCGCCCTCGAAAACGCCCGTCTCTTTGATGAAACCCAACGCCTCTTCAAAGCCGAGCAGGAGCGTGTTGCCGAGTTGCAGATCATCAACTCCATCCAACAGGGACTTGCCGCCGAGTTGGACTTCCAAGCCATTGTGGATCTGGTCGGCGATAAGTTGAGTGAAGTGCTCAACACAGGCGACCTGGGTATCCGCTGGTACGATGAAAAATCTAACCTAACTCACTATCTTTACGAATATGAACACGGAGAAAGGCTCGCGATCTCGCCCATGCCGCCTACCAAAGGCGGAATATTTGAAAAAATCCTTGCAACACGTCAACCCATTGTTCTCAACAGTAGGGCTGACTATGCAAAGATTAATACTCGACTTATACCCGGCACAGATCAAAGCAAGTCTGGTGCCTACATCCCCATTATCAGTAGTGACCGCGTACTCGGCAATATTGCTATTGAAAATTACGAACGAGAAAACGCCTACGGCGAATCGGAACTGCGCCTGCTGACCACCATCGCTGCCTCGTTGGGAACCGCGCTCGAGAATGCCCATCTCTTCGAAGAAACCCAGCGTCTCTTCAAAGCCGAACAGGAACGCGTCGCCGAGTTGCAGATCATCAACTCCATTCAGCAGGGACTCGCCGCCGAGTTGGACTTCCAATCCATTGTAGATCTGGTCGGCGATAAGTTGCGGGAGGTGTTCAACACAAAGGATTTTTCCATCCGTTGGTATGATGAAAAAACGAATCTGGTTCATTATCTTTACGAATTTGAAAAAGGAACACGGCTCAACATTCCACCTCAACCTCCGACACCCGGCGGATCTTTTGAAAATTTTCTAAGAGACCGTCAGCCAATTATTGGAAATACGCTTGAAATCATGGAAAGAACAGGCGGTGGATCGCTTCCTGGAACTGACACAAGCAAATCGCTTATCAATGTCCCCATCATTGCAAGTGACCATGTCATTGGCTCTTTGAAAATGGAAAACTACGAGCGCGAGAACGTCTACGGCGAATCGGAACTACGACTGCTGACCACCATCGCCGCATCGCTGGGAACCGCGCTCGAGAACGCCCGTCTCTTCGATGAGACCCAGCGTCTGCTCAAGATCACCGAAGAGCGCAACGCCGAGCTTGCCATCATCAACAGCGTGCAAGCCGCCCTCGCTGCGGAACTCAACATTCAGGGAATCTATGACGCGGTCGGCGATAAGATCCGCGAGATCTTCCACAATACGGATATGAACATCCGTATTCAAGACCCGCAAACAAACATGACTCATTACCCATACATGTATGAGAATGGGGAACGTCTCTTCCTTGAGCCACAGCCCTACAGAGAACAAGGTTTTACCAATCATGTCCTGCGTACCCGCGAAACAGTGGTCATTAACGAAAACTTATTGGAAGAAGAAAAGAAGTACGGCAGTTTTACCATTCCTGGCACAGAGTCAGAGAAATCTGTTGTATTTGTGCCATTGATTACAGGCGACCAGGCACGCGGCTTGATCAATCTGGCAAGTTTTGAAGAACATGCTTTTAGCGACTCAGACGTACGCCTGCTGCAAACCCTCGCCAATAGCATGAGCGTAGCGCTTGAGAACGCGCGCCTCTTCGACGAGACCCAGCGCCTCTTAAAAATCACGGAAGAGCGCAATGCCGAACTAGCCATCATCAACAGCGTGCAAGCTGCCCTTGCCGCCGAACTCAACATTCAGGGCATTTATGATGCGGTCGGTGATAAGATCCGCGAAATATTCCGTCAGACGGATATGAATATCCGTGTATATGAACCCAAGACAAACCTAATCCACTATCCATATATCTATGAAAAAGGGGAACGGGTTACATTAGGAAGCTCTGAACTGCCCACGACTGGTTTTGGACAACATGTCATTCGTACCCGTGAGACTCTAGTTATCAACGAGAACTTGTTAGAAGAAATGGCAAGATTTGGAAGCACGAATCTACCCGGCACCGATTATGTGAAGTCATCCGTCTTTGTGCCATTGGTGGTGGGTGATCAGGCACGCGGATTAATCAGCGTCAATAACAGCGAACATGAACATGCCTTCAGCGAATCAGATGTGCGTCTCCTGCAAACCCTTGCCAACAGCATGAGCGTGGCGCTCGAAAACGCACGGCTCTTCGATGAGACCCAGCGTCTGCTCAAGATCACCGAAGACCGCGCTGCCGAGCTTGCCATCATCAACAGCGTCAGCGAAGGCTTGGTGCGCGAACTGAACTTCCAAGCCATCATCGAGCTGGTCGGCGAAAAGATCCGGCAGGACTTCAAGGTCGAAGACATGTACATCGGGCTGTACGATGAGGACAGCAACATCGTGTCCACGCCGTATTTCATCGAACATGGCGACCGCTTCCCCATCGAACCGATGACACTTAGACCTGGGTATGCAGGTTGGACGATCCAAAATCGCACGACACTGGTCATAAACGAGAATATCGACCAGCGCAAACTTGAAATGGGTATGGATACAACGGCCTTGATCGGTGATGCCGACCAAGAAGAGGATCTAACCCAAAGTGTGGTCTGTGCGCCCATTTGGTCAACGGGCAAGGTCATCGGTGTCATTACACTTTACTCGAATGAGCCAAATGCCTTCCCAGAGTCTAGTGTCAGCCTGCTCACGACCTTGTCTGCCAACCTTGGTGTGGCATTGCAAAACGCCCGTCTGTTTGATGAAACCCAGCGCCTCTTAAAGATCACCGAAGACCGCGCCGCCGAGCTTGCCATCATCAACTCAGTGCAGGAAGGGCTCGCCTCCAAACTGGAGATGCAAGCCATTTACGACCTGGTCGGCGACAAATTAGCCGAAGTGATGAATACCCTCGATATTGACATCCGCATCTTTTCGCCGGAGACGAATCAGGTCTTTTACCCGTATCTGCGCGAACACGGCAAACGGCTGGAAATTCCGCCCTCACCCATGCGCGGGTTTGCAAAGAAAATATACGAAACGCGTCAGACCATTGTGATCAACGAAAGCCTGGCAGAACGCATGGCAGAGCTTGGCTCAGTGCTGGTGCCCGGCACGCAAATGGAAAAATCCTTCATGGCAGTGCCGATTCTAGTGGGCGGTGCTGCGTTGGGTATGGTCAGCATCAGCAATTACGAAAAGGAAAATGCCTTCGGCGATTCGGAAATCCGCTTGCTGCAAACCGTGGTCTCTGCCATGAGCGTCGCTCTCGAGAATGCCCGTCTCTTTGATGAGACCCAGCGCCTGCTCAAAGAGACCGAGGAACGCGCAGCCGAGCTATCCATCCTCAACAGCCTGAGCGAGGCGCTCACCGGCACTCTCGATGTTCGAACCCTCACCTACAACGTTGGCGACAGGGTCCGCGAGATCTTCAATGCCGAGATCGTCGACATCCTGATGTACGACCCAGCCACAAATATTGTGACCCTTACCTACAGTTACTTCGAACGATATTTTGAGGATGAACCACCCTGGGAGCTGAGCAGCGGCCTGACGTCAAATGTCATTCGCTCGCGGCGGCCCCTGATGCTGAACACCGCCGAAGAAATCGATGCTGCCGGAGCCGAGGCATATGTCACCGCACCCGATGAAAGCGATGAGGTCCGTTCATATCTCGGTGTGCCCATTATGGCAGGCGAAAAAGTGCTGGGTGTGATCGATGTACAAAGCTTTAAAGAATATGCCTTTCAGGAGAATAACGTCCGCCTTCTGCAAACGCTCGCGGCCAACATGGGCGTGGCTCTTGAGAATGCCCGCCTCTTTAACGAGACCCAACGCCTGCTCAACGAAACCAAACAACGTGCCGCCGATCTGACAGCCATCAGCACGGTCACCCAGGCCCTGGTGGCGGAAACCGAACTGGATCGAATGATCCAGATCATCGGGAGTCAGATGCGCGACACCTTCAATGCCGATATCGCCTATCTGGCACTGATCAACCCCAAGGCAGGTGTAATCGAATTCCCCTATCAATATGGCGACAACTTCCCCGTGTTGAAATTTGGAGAAGGCCTCACCAGCCGCATTATCCAAACCAGCCAGCCACTGCTCTTCAACCGCAACATGGATGAGGAAAGTTCGGCGCTTGGAATCCAGCGCGTTGGCCGGAGGGCGCGCTCCTACCTGGGTGTGCCGGTCATTGCCGGACGTGAGACCATCGGCGTGCTCAGTGTACAAAGTACCACCATAGAGGGCCTTTTCAATGAAGACTCCCTGCGCCTGCTTACCACCATTGCCGCCAACGCAGGGGCTGCGATCCAGACCGCAAAGTTGCATGCCGAAACCCAACGGCGGGCAAGGGAAACCGCCGCCCTGCTCGACATCAGCCAGGATATTTCGGCCTTGCTGGATGCATCCACAGTTCTGGAAAGCATCGCTACCCATGCCCTCGAACTTCTCAACGGTGACCTGAGTGCGCTCTTCCTGCCGGAAGGCGACGGCAAAACATTTCGTGCCATCGCCTCTGTCGGTGAAGAAGCTGAGGAACTGCGCAACGACACCATCTTGCTAGGCGAGGGATTGCTGGGAAGTATAGCCCTCACCAAGATCGGCGAAATTATCAACGACACCAATGCAGACCCGCGTGCTCTTATCATCGCCGGAACCGACACCGTACCCGATGAACACCTCATTGCAGTGCCGCTGCTTTCACACGGCCAGCTCAAAGGCCTGATGTCCGTTTGGCGTCACGGCAAGGGCAATGAATTCCTCGAATCGGAATTGGAATTCCTGAACGGCCTGGCGCGTCAGGGGGTGATCGCCGTACAAAATTCACAACTCTTCGCCGAGGTGCAGGAGGCCCGTAACGCCGCTGAACATGCCAACCAGGCCAAGAGCGCCTTCCTCGCCAATATGAGTCATGAACTGCGCACGCCGCTCAACGCCATCATTGGCTTCACCCGCATCGTCCGCCGCAAGGCAGATGGCTCTCTGCCCGAAAAACAGATCGAGAATCTCGACAAGGTCCTTTCCAGCTCCGAGCATCTGCTCAGCCTGATCAACACGGTGCTGGATATTGCCAAGATCGAAGCAGGCCGCATGGAGGTGCAGGCAACCAGCTTCGACATCAACGCCCTGATGGAACAATGCGCCAACACGGCCAGCCCCCTGTTCAAGCCGAACGTGCGCCTGAAGAAAGTCATGGACAAAGGCCTGACTCACATCAACTCAGACCAGGACAAGATAAAACAGATCCTCCTCAACTTGTTGAGCAATGCCGCCAAGTTCACGCATGAGGGCTCGGTCACATTGCGCTCGCGCCGCCAAGCTGAGACCCTGATTGTGGAAGTCATCGACACAGGCATCGGCATCAGCGAGGAGGCCCTGGGCAGGGTCTTCGACGAATTCCAGCAAGCCGACACCAGCACCACCCGCCAATACGGCGGCACCGGCCTCGGCCTCACCATCAGCCGCAATCTGGCGCGCCTGCTCGGCGGTGACATGACCGTCACCAGCGAACTCGGCAAAGGCTCAACCTTCACCCTCAGCCTGCCGATCTATTATGGAAGGACACCCGCCTCCTACTCGGACCTGAAGCCTGATTCGGCCCGCCATGCAGATTCTTCATCCCAGGCGGGTTCTGCCAAAAAACTCATCCTCGTCATTGACGATGATCCCGATGCGGTCTACCTGCTTCAGGAAAGTCTCTCGCAAAATGAGTTCGAGGTCATCGGCGCGCGCACCGGCTATGAAGGCCAAAAGATGGCCCGCGAATTGCAGCCACACGCCATCCTGCTCGACATCCTCATGCCGGATAAAGACGGCTGGCAGGTTCTTCACGACCTAAAAATGGAAGAAGCAACGACTAATATTCCAATAATACTGCTCACGATCGTGGACAAAAAGGCGCTGGGCCTGCGGCTTGGGGCGGCAGCCTATTTGCTGAAACCGCTTGACCCTGCCGAAGTGCTCACCACTCTGCGACGAGTCATCAAGCAGACAGACCGTGAACAGATCCACGTCCTTGCCGTGGATGATGACCCCCACATTGCCGACATGCTGCGCCAACTGCTGCCGGAATCAAATTTCAGATTGAAAACCGCCCCGGATGGTGTGGCAGGCCTGGAGGAGATCGAAGCGGAAGTTCCCGATGTCCTCCTGCTCGACATCATGATGCCGCGCATGGATGGATTCGAAGTCATCGAAAAGCTGAGGGCGAATCCGAAGACCGAGCAGCTGCCCATCATCGTCATCAGCGTGAAAGATCTGACGGACGATGAAACCGCCCGGCTGCGGGAAAGCGTCCAATATGTGATGCGCAAGCAGGGCTTCGACGGCGAACGGCTCGTCACAGAGATCAGACATGCGCTGGAACCCTAAACCAAGGAAAGGAAGCAGCTATGAAGACCATTCTGATCGTGGAAGATACGGACTTGAACATTGACCTGCTTACTCAACTGCTTGAAGATGAGTACAAACTGCTTGTCGCCCGGGACGGCGTTCAGGGTGTGAACATGGCGCGTAAGAACAACCCGGACCTGATCTTGATGGATATTTCCCTGCCGGTCATGGATGGATATACAGCCACACGCGAGATCCGCGAATCGCTGCTTTCCACCCCCATCATCGGCCTTTCGGCCCACGCCATGCAAAGCGACCTGGAAAAGGCTCGTGAGGCAGGCTGCACCGATTATGTGACAAAACCTTTCGACGAAGACCAACTGCTCGGAAAATTAAAGAAGTATCTGTCTCCCGACTCGTAAGGCTCAGTTACAGGAGATAATCAAACATGCCTGATTTTTCAAGATACATGGAATTTAACGACTAGGACACCCTCATGACAAACCGTCCCCGCATCCTGATCGTAGATGACGAACCCTTTAACATCGATTATCTCGAACAGGAACTTGAAGACTTGAACTATGAACTCATCACAGCCAACAACGGACAGGAGGCCCTGGAGAAGATCCAAAGCGAATCGCCGGACCTGGTCCTGCTCGATATTATGATGCCGATCATGGATGGGTTCAGCGTGCTGAATCGGGTTAAATCCGACCCGGCCATGCGCGCCATTCCCATCAT
>JAEURI010000235.1 GCA_016789225.1 Anaerolineales bacterium | reverse complement strand
TCATCCTCTGATACAGGGCTTACATCCGCACAGGTGGAAGAGAGCCGAATAAAATACGGCACGAACGAATTAATCGAACGCGGCGGGCGCACTCCCCTGCAGATCTTATGGGAACAGCTCACCGCCACGATGGTGCTCATCCTCATCGCGGCAGCAGTCATTGCCGGGTTATTGGGCGATACGAAAAATACCATCGCCATATTATCCATTGTGGCGTTGTATGCACTGCTCGGCTTCGTGCAGGAATATCGCGCTGAGCAGGCGATTGCCGCACTCAAGAAGATGTCTGTGCCAAACGTGCGCGTTCTTCGCGACGGCAAATTACAGGAAGTAACCGCACTCGCCCTCGTCCCCGGCGACATCATTCAACTTGAAACAGGTAATGTCATTCCGGCAGACCTGCGCTTACTCGAAGCCGTTAACTTACGCATTCAAGAAGCTGCGCTTACAGGCGAATCTGAAGCCATCGGAAAACACACCGCGGCACTTTCCACCGAAGATCTTCCATTGGGAGATCGCCGCAACATGGCTTACATGGGCACGATCGTCACACAAGGGCGCGGCCTCGCGATGGTGATCGCCACCGGCATGAACACTGAACTCGGCAAGATCGCAGATATGATCCAACAGGTGAAGCAGGAGCAAACTCCCCTTCAACGCCGCCTCGATGCGCTTGGTAAAAATCTTGCGCTGATTGGCGTCGGCATTGCAGCCCTCATCTTTGTGATGGGCATTCTGCGCGGTGACGAACTCCGTCACATGCTGCTCACGGCAGTCAGCGTTGCCGTTGCCATCGTGCCCGAAGGTCTGCCCGCCGTGGTCACCATCACACTCGCGCTTGGCGCACAGCGCATGTTGCAGCGTCAGGCGCTCATTCGCAAACTTCCCGCCGTGGAAACGCTTGGCTCGGTCACGGTAATCTGTTCCGATAAAACGGGCACACTCACTGAAAACCGGATGACTGTCGTCGTACTGGATGTGGCGGAACATGCAATTGACTTAACCGGTGAGGTTGCCCGCGACGGTTCGCTTCATGCCACCCGTGGGCTTGGTTCGCCCGTCCAATCCTCGCTCTCGCTGATAGCGATCGGGGGCGCATTGTGCAACGACGCCAAACTTGTAGACGAAGGCGATGACCGCTTTCACACCATGGGCGACCCAACCGAAGGTGCGCTTGTCGTCGCTGCGGCAAAGATGGGCTATTGGAAATCTTCGCTGGATGCATCCTTCCCGCGCTCGGCAGAATTGCCCTTCGACTCTGAACGCAAACGCATGACCACCGTTCATCATCTGGCGCAATATGACCCGACGGTCCTTTCCGGCTTGGAGGTTGGCGATAAACGTTACATCGCCTTCACCAAAGGCGGCGTGGATGGACTGCTCGACATCACGAGCCATGTTTGGGCGGAGGGAAAGTCCGTTCCGTTGGATGCAGGCTGGAGGTCCAGGATCGAGGCGGCGAATGAACGCCTCGCCAGGAAGGGCATGCGCGTCCTCGGCGTGGGATTCCGCTTGATGAATTCCATCCCGGAGATCATTGAGACCGACCTTGAGCAGAACATCACACTGGTGGGCCTGTTCGGCATGATCGACCCGCCGCGCTCCGAAGTGCAGGATGCGGTGGCAGTGGCAAAAGCCGCAGGCATTCGCCCGATCATGATCACCGGCGACCATCCGCTCACAGCGATTGAAATTGCGCGGCAGTTGGGGATCACCGACAACGGACGCGCGCTGGCCGGTGTGGAGATCGAAAACCTGACGCCCGATGAATTGAAAAACGTGGTGGATGAGGTCAGCGTGTTTGCGCGTGTCGCGCCGGAACATAAACTGCGCATCGTGCAAGCCTTGCAAGAGAAGGGGCACATCGTCTCAATGACCGGTGATGGTGTGAACGATGCACCCGCCCTACGCAAAGCGGACATCGGTGTGGCAATGGGCATCACCGGTACAGACGTTTCAAAGGAAGCCTCTGACCTTGTGCTGCTCGATGACAACTTCGCTACCATCGTCGCCGCCGTGCAGGAGGGACGCACGATCTACGACAACATCCGCAAGTTCGTGCGCTTTAGCGTGGCGGGCAATATCGGCAAAGTGCTGGTGATGTTGATCGCTCCGTTTTTAGGCAAGCCTCTGCCATTGTTGCCTTTGCAATTGCTTTGGTTAAATCTTCTCACTGATGGTTTGCTCGGTCTCGGCATGGGGGTGGAAAACCCCGAACCCGATACGATGAAGCGCAAACCTTACTCCCCCACCGAAGGCGTGTTCTCGCGCGGCGCAGGGACGCAGACTATCTGGGTCGGTGTGATGATCGGCGCTCTCGCTCTCGGCCTCGGCTCGTGGTACTTCTTCTCTGGGCACCCCGAATGGCAGACGATGATCTTCACCTCGCTGGCGTTTATGCAGGTCTTTCAGGCGCTGGCTTCCCGCTCGGCAAAAATATCTTTGTTCAAGCAAGGGATATTCAGCAACGCGCTATTGGCGGGGATGGCATTGCTTGTGCTTGTTCTCCAACTCATGGTCATATACCTTCCCCCTCTCGCCAATTTCTTTGAGGTCGTTCCGCTCGGCCCGCTTGACCTTGCCATTGCGGCAGCGACGGGTGTGATCGTGTTCGTGGTGATGGAAGCAAGCAAAAGGTTTAATAAGTAGGCGATAGATAATAAAAAACGACCCTGTCCCTTTATGAGACGGGGTCGTTTTCAATTTATTTTCATCAAATAAGGACAGGCCCATTGCCGCGCAAATGGGCAGGGCGGGTCAACATCCAAATGACCCACTCTGCTACGTGCGAAACAGTCAGGGCGGGTTTGCCCTCTGAATCCAGCTCATCCGTCAAGGCAACACTTGGGGAAAGGATATGCGTGCGAATACCATACTCGGCATTCTCGACGCGGATCAATTCCATCAGGGTGGTCAGTCCATGCATAGCAACGCCATAAGCACCGTCCTGTTGATAAATACCCATCGCTGAGTCTGAGCCGATGGTCATGATCTCACCGTGTTTTTGTTCACGCAAAAAAGGCAGCGCAGCGCGCACCATCAAAAACGGTTCGCGCAGATTGGCGTTCATGACCAGGTCCCAGGTTTTGAGGTTGTGATTGTGGATCATCCCGCCGCTCCAGAAGGGAGAGATGAGGATTAGGATGTCCAACCCGCCAAATTCAGATTTCACCTGGGCCACAATGGATTCGGTCTCTTCCAGTGTATCGAGATTCGTGACTCGCGAAATGACCTTCCCGTCAAATTCTTTTATTTTGGTCGCAGACATATCAAGCAAATCCGCTTGTTTGCCGCACAGACAGATATTCACGCCTGCATTTGCCAATGTCAATGCGACGGTTCCAGCCAGTTCTGTACTGCCGCCGGTGATGATGGCCGTCTTGCCATGAAGGGAAGATGTCATGTTATTTCTTTTCCGAAAGAATGGTCGTGCCTGCCACCGCATCACTGACGGCGTCGCCGATCAGGTTGATGGATAAAACTGCAAGGAAAATCCCCAAGCCGGGGAAGAAGGTCAGCCACCAGGCCTGGCGGACAAATTTCATTCCAGCATTGAGCATGGCCCCCCATTCTGCAGTGGGCGGTTCCGCGCCGAGGCCCAGGAAATTCAACGCCGCGCCCGCAAGAATGGACGAACCAATGCCGAGCGTAATTAAAACAAGCAGAGTGCGGATCGAGTTCGGCAAAATATGCTTGACCAGAATCCGCGCATCGGAACTACCGAGGGCTTTGGCGGCTTCGATATACGTCATCTCACGCAGGGAGAGGACACTGCTGCGGGTTAAACGCATAAACGAGGGAACAAAGGCGAACCCAATGGCAAGCATGGCATTGGTGATCCCAGGGCCAAGAATGGCAATGATGGCTAATGCCAGCAAAATATCGGGGAATGCCATTAACACATCGGTGAACCACGAGATGATCGCATCCACCCAGCCGCCAAAGTAACCAGAGGTAAGCCCCAATGTAATGCCAATCAGTGCGCCGATGGTGATGCCCGCCAACCCCACACGCAAAGAAAGCCGTCCCCCATAAAGGAAGCGGGTGAAATTATCACGCCCGATGTTGTCGGTTCCCATGGGGTATTCGAGGCTGGGAGGTTGTAAGGCGACGGAAGGTGCGGTCTTGTTCGGATCCTTGTCGGTGAAGAGCGGAGCCGCATAGGAGGCAAAGACCAATAGGATCAATAAAATACCGCCGAACTGTGCACTGCGATTACGCAGAATCTGCCGAAGCAAGCGAATGCCCGGAGCGTTGGAACGGCTGATGGACGGAGTCAGGTTCGAGGTCATTTGAGGCGGATCTTCGGGTTGAGAAAGCCGTAGGTGATGTCGGTCAGGGTGTTGATCAATACATAAATGGCGGCAGTGACGAGAACCACGCCCTGCACCATGGGGTAATCGCGATTGAAAATGGATTGTACTGCCAAACGCCCAATGCCTTGGCGTGCGAACATGGTTTCGACAATGGTCGCGCCGCCTAGCAGATATGCCATCTGCAACCCCACGAAGGTGACGACGGGGATCAAAGCATTGCGCATGGCATGTTTGAGAATCACCATACGTTCCCCCAACCCCTTAGCACGGGCGGTGATGATGTATTCTTTATTCAGCACGTCGAGCATGCTGGCGCGCACCATACGAGCAACGACAGCGGCTTCGGGGAGGCCCAGGGTCAGGGCGGGGAGAAAGAGATCGGCGAAGGAGGAGCCGTTTGAAATACTTGGGAAGAGTTTTAATTTGACGGAAAAGAAAAGGATGAGAAGGAGACCCATCCAAAAGGTCGGGATGGAAAGTCCGCTGACCGATAAGCCCATGACGAGAGTATCGACCCATGTGCCGTGACGCAGTGCGGCGAGCAGCCCCAATATGGCGCCGATGGACAAAGCCACGACCAAAGCAGACATGGCAAGCGCAAATGTGCTCGGTAATTGTTCAGCGATGGATTCAGAAACAGATTGATTCGTACGAATGGATTTCCCCAGGTCTCCACGCAGGGCGTTACCGAGGTAACGCCCATATTGCACGTAGAGAGGGTCGTTCAAGCCGAGCTGCTCACGCAGCTCGGCCACTTTTTCTTCAGTCACCTTCTGACGTCCGAGGATGGCCATGGTGACATCGCCCGGCACAAGATGGATGACAGAAAACACCAGCATCGAAATGCCGAACAACACCAGGATGGATGTAAAGAGACGTCGGATCAGGTAGTTGAACATTTAAGGCAGCGTCGGGAGTGCTTCGCAACGTTTATTCAGAAATGGAGATATCGTACAACCAGGGGTAACCTTCAAGATCGAAAGTGAACCCTTGAATGGAAGGTGCGGTGAGATAAGACGTGTTCACTGTGAACATCGGCAGAACGAGAGCATTTTCCATGATGATGTTCTGCGCAACAATATAATCCTGTTTGCGGGCTTCTTCATCAGTGTTTGTGTCAGCATCTGCCAGGGCCGTATCGAGGTCTTCATTGACAAAGTTTGTCCATGCGCCGCCGCCGTTGGCATTTTCAGAGTGGAACAGGTAGCGCAGCGGAGAGGGATCAGGTCGCGTCCAGTACATGTAAACGAGGGTGTAGTTGCCCGCGAGCAGTTCTTCATAGGCAGCGCCATCATCCATGGAGCGGTATTGGACATCGAAGCCAACATTGGTGAGATAGCCGATCAATAATTCATTAAAGGCTTCAGACCATGCGGGGTTATCAGGCCAGTCGATGGTGAGGGTTTCGCCGTCTTTTTCGCGAATGCCATCTCCATCAGCATCCACCCAGCCTTCTTCTTCGAGCAGGCGGGCAGCTTCTTCGGGGTTGTAGCTGTAAAGATTGGCAGCACCTTCATCATATCCCCAAGTGGTCGGCGAGATCACACTCGTGGCAGGCAGACCCAATTCCTGGAAGGCGGTCTGAGCGAGTTCTTCCTGATTGACCGCAAGGATCATGGCCTTACGAATGTTGACATTGTCCGTTGGCGCTTTGGTAGCGTTGATCATCAAAATAGCGGGAACGCCAGGCTGAGCAAAGGTCTGAATGGCAGCAGCCCCGGACTCAGACAAAGCGATGGCATCCAACGCAGGCGGTTCACTTGCAATGAGGACTTCGCCGGTCTCAAAGGCGGTCAGACGGGTGGCAGCTTCAGGCAAAATGCGGAAGACCACCTGCTCAATCAAAGCAGGGCCCTGATGCGCCGCGAATTCGGGACCCCAGTTGTAATCGGGGTTGCGTTCGAGTACGATCTGCGACTGGGCATCCCACTGCACGAACTTGAACGGGCCGGTACCAACCGGGTTGCGTCCATAGTCTGCGCCGGAAGCTTCCAACGCCGCAGGGGAAGAAATGCTCAACCACTGGCGAGCCGCATCACGCAGGAAGAGCGGATACGAAGCGCCGAACTTAACCGTCACAGTGTAATCATCCACCACCACAGTTTCCACGTAGGAATGATCCTGCAACAGAGATTTACCGCCAGATTCAAGCACGGCATCACTGTTGATGTGGTCGAACGAAGCCTTGACCGCTTCAGCGGTGAAAGGTGTGCCATCATGGAAGGTCACATCCTGGCGCAGAGTGAAGGTGAATTCGGAATAATCCGCGTTCGGCTCCCAGGCGCTGGCGAGGCCGGGGTGCAATTCGCCATCCGCTGAAATCGAAAGAAGCGAATCGAACAGGTTCATCAGAATGAATTGTTCCTGAACATAAACAGCATCACCGGGATCCAGAGTCTCCGGCTCGACCGGCAAACCGATGGTGAGCACACCGCCGGAAGCCTCTTCAGTAGGCGCTTCGGTCGCTTCAGACGCGGGAGCTTCTGTTGCTTCCGACGGAGCTTCTTCAGCAGCTGGGGCCTGTGTCTCCGCAGGCGCACAGGACGCCAACAAACTAACGATCATCAAGATCGCCAGCGGAATAATGTACTTGCTTTTTTGATACATGGGGAATCCTCCGAATAACTATAGGGCCTTTTAACAGGCATCCGGGGTCATTATACGACATAACAACCCTGCAACTTAATTATTCTCTGTTTTTCCTAATAAACTCAAAATAATAATGATTATCTGAGGTTTATTGTATAATTTAATTTCTCCAGTTTAGCAAAGTGCAAAATATTCAATTGAATGAAGGATATTTTATGGTGAAAAATTTGCAGAACCTGATCCTGGACGACCTCGACAAGTCTTTGCTGCGTGCCCTGCAAAAGGACGGACGATTAAGCAACGTACAACTGGCGCGTAAGATCAACCTCTCCCCGCCAGCCACCCACTCCCGCCTCAAACGCCTTGAAAAAGAAGGATACATCCGCAACTATTCCGTGATCGTCGACCCGGAAAAGGCGGGATATGACCTTTTATGCTTCATTCAGATCGGCTTGCAAACCCCGCAATCGATCCAGGTGGAAGGCTTCCGTGACGCCATGCGCAAGATGCCCGAAGTGCTCGATTGTTATCACATCACAGGCGAGTACGATTACATCTTGAAAGTCGTCCTAAAAAACCGCAAGGACCTGGAACATTTCATCATGAATAAAATTTCATCCATCCCCGGTGTGGCGCGCATTCACACCAACCTTGTGTTGGCAGAGGTAAAAGCAACAATGGCTCTTCCGCTCGAATAAATAGCCTGTTACAAAGCCCTTTCCAAAATCTCTTTCAATATTCCCCCGCTCAAGGGAATCGGATTCCCCTTATAACTGCTCGCATTCAATGTCTTCTGCACCGCTTCAGGGATGTGCGCCTCCGTCATGCCATGCGCTGAAAGAGATGGAATTTTCAACTCATCTACCAAATCACTCACAATCTCCCCCAAGTGGTGGAGTTCAACATTCCCCAGTCGAGGGGTGCGGCAGAGGAATGTTTGGCGTATGATGAATTCAAGGCTTGTAAAATGCAAAACACTTTTACATGAAGTCAGTTCTGTGCGCATCAAGGGCACAACTCATTAAACAATAGTTCATAACGATCTGCAGCTTCGGTGCGTCAGTCTCGCACTCTGGAGAAGCTCAGATGAAAGGATGAAAAATGTCATTCAACGATAAATCCCGCTTGGATCCCACTCAGGTGGAGGACCGACGTGGCCGGGGAAGAGGGAGGACAATCGCTGTGGGAGGCGGCGGACTTGGCCTGGTCATTATTGTAGTAGCAATGCTATTTGGCGTGGACCTTACCGGCCTGACGAATATTATTGATACCGGGCAGCAAGTACCATTTGCAACTGAAAGCGCAGATGGGAGCAACAACCTACAGGCGGAATGCCAGACGGGAGCAGACGCAAATACCCGCCAGGACTGCCGCATTGTGGGCTTTGTCAATAGCATCCAGGCTTTTTGGGCCGACGAATTTGCCCGTGGTGGGAGTCAGTATACACAGGCCGATACAGTCCTTTTCACGGGGTCAACGGAAGCCGCCTGTGGATATGCCAGCGGCGCAATGGGGCCATTCTACTGTCCGAGAGACCAGAAGGTCTATCTGGACCTCGACTTCTTCAACGAATTACAGACGCGCTTTGGCGCTCAGGGCGGTTCATTTGCCGAAGCGTATGTGCTTGCCCATGAGTACGGCCATCACGTGCAAAACCTGCTGGGTGCACTGTCGGGCAGCTCAAACGCCACAGGCCCAGAGAGCGAGGCAGTCGAGACGGAACTCCAGGCTGACTGCCTGGCCGGTGTCTGGGCATTCCACGCTACCGAGACCGGTTACCTGACGCAGGTGACGAATCAGGACATCGTCCAGGCTTTGGATGCCGCAGCTTCCGTGGGTGACGACCGCATCCAGCGTGAGACACAGGGCTACGTTTCACCCGAGTCGTGGACGCATGGATCGTCCGAACAGCGGCAGTCCGCGCTCAAGGACGGTCTGCAGAGCGGAGATATAGCCACTTGCGATTCGCCGGGCTGGACGCCATAGACATACAATATTCAATCAGTCATTGCGAGGAGCCGTTCTTTGGCGACGACACTTGTATGTAGAGAATAATCAAACAAAAAGAGCCTCCCCACATGGAAATGGGGAGGCTCTTTTTACAGCGCCTTCTCCAAAATCTTTCTCAACTCCCCCTCACCCAACGGAATCGGATTTCCCTTATAACTGCTCGCATTCAACGTCTTCTGCACCGCTTCAGGGATGTGCGCCTCCGTCATGCCATGTGCCGAAAGCGGTGGGATGTTCAATTCATGCACCAAGTCACTCACCCAGGTCACGCCATCTTTTGCAGAAGCAGCTTCACTTCCAGACAGGAGGTGCGCCACGATCACATAGCGGTTAAGACCGGCATGATTCTCCGCCTGCATCGCTTCGACATTTGCTTCCATCACCAGCGGCAGTAATTTCGCACAGATCGCCCCGTGCGGCGCGTGTAACATCCCGCCCAGTGGACCGGCGAATCCATGCACGGCTCCGAGCGCGGCATTCGCCAACGCCATGCCGCCGAACAGACTCGCCAATGCCATGCCTTCACGGGCTTCTTTATCCATGCCATCGTGATACGCACGGCGCAAAGACTTCGCCGCGTGCGCCATCCCTTCGCGACAAATCGCATCTGTCAATGGGTTGGCCTTCACCGAAACGAACGGCTCGATCAACTGCGTCAACGCATCCAAACCAGAAGCCGCTGTAATACTAGGCGGCAGGCTATACGTCAGTTCCGGGTCGACGATGGCGAGGCTGGGCAGCATCATCGGGCTGCGCAGGCTGACCTTCACGCCATGTTCCGGCACATCCAGCACTGCATTACGCGTCACCTCCGTGCCCGTCCCCGCCGTGGTCGGGATGGCAATGTATGTCAATGGCATCCCGGTCAGCGGCTGCCCCTTACCCACTACTTCGAGATAATCGAATACATCGCCGCGATTCGTTGCCAGTGCCGCAATGGCCTTGCCCGCGTCCAGAACACTGCCACCGCCCAAACCGAT
>JAEURI010000234.1 GCA_016789225.1 Anaerolineales bacterium | reverse complement strand
GCATCCTCTTTCGCCAAGCGAATGCCTTGAACACCTGCCGCCTGCCGGCCCATTGAGCGAACTTTCTCCTCGCTAAAGCGCAGGGCCTGTCCATTCTCGGTGATGATAATGATCTCATCTTTTCCTGAGGTGAGGCGTGCCCAGCCCATCGTGTCGCCTTCATCCAGGTTCATAGCGATCAGGCCAGAGGGTCGCACAGAGGCGAATTCTTCCATTGAAACGCGTTTAATACGTCCGCGTCCTGTCATCAACACACAGTAGGTATCCGGCGAGAAATCACGAATGGACATTGCAGCGGTCACTTTCTCATTGGGTCCAAGAGAAAGGATGTTGACCAACGGAATGCCCTTCGTGGCGCGGTCCAGATCAGGAATTTGATAGACCTTTTCGGAATAAACCTTGCCTTTATCCGAGAAGAAGAGCATGGTGTCGAGGCTGCGTGCCGGAATGAGCATGACAATCTCATCCTCATCCTTGGTGGTATGACCGATTACCCCGCGTCCGCCGCGGCTTTGCGAACGGAAAGCGGAGGCGGCCACACGCTTGATATAACCACGCTCGGTAAGGCTGATGAGCACTGATTCATCGGGGACAAGGTCCTCTTCGTGGATGTCTTCACGGGCTTCAGCAGAGATTTTTGTGCGGCGGTCGTCTCCATATTTTTCAGCGAGTTCTGCCATATCATCTTTGATGAGCGCAAGGATTTTCTTCGGGTTGGCAAGCAGGTCTTCGAGGTAATCGATGGTCGAGCGAACCTGCTTGTGTTCCTCTTCGATCTTCCAGCGTTCGAGGGCGGCAAGGCGGCGTAATTGCATATCCAGGATGGCTTGCGCCTGTAATTCACTCAGCTTAAAGCGCGTCATCAAGTTGGCCTTGGCTTTGTCTGCATCCTCGGCCTCGCGGATGGTCTTGATAACGTCTTCAATGTTGTTTAGTGCGATCAGGTAACCGTCCAAAATATGCTGACGCGCTCTGGCCTTATCAAGGTCAAACTGTGAGCGGCGGGTAATGACTACCTGACGATGCTCGATGAAGATTTGCAGCATGCGCTTGAGCGTGAGCGTACGCGGCTCGGCGCGGCCATTTTCGTCTGCCACCAAGGAAAGCATTTGCACACCAAAAGTGGACTGTAATGCTGTGTACTTATAAAGCTGGTTCAGCACCTTCTTAGGCTGTGCGCCGCGCTTCAATTCGATGATGATGCTCATACCGCGCTTGTCTGATTCATCACGCAAGTCGGAAATTTGATCGATCTTGTCCTCACGCACCAGTTCAGCAATGCGTTCGATCAGGCTGGATTTATTGACCTGGTAGGGAATCTCGGTAATGTTGATCTGATAGCGTCCCGCCTTGGTCTCTTCGATATGGGCAATGCCACGCATCACGATTCGACCTCGGCCTGTTCCATACGCCGCGTGGATTCCCTCCGTGCCGACGATCATACCGCCGGTGGGAAAATCCGGCCCGGGGACAAACTTCATCAGGTCATCAACTGTGATATCGTCCTGTTTGTCATGATTCTCGATCAGATAATTGATGGCCGCCGCCAGTTCGCGCAGATTCTGCGGCGGGATATTCGTCGCCATACCGACCGCGATACCCGAGGCCCCATTTAAGAGAAGGTTCGGGACACGAGCAGGCAGGACAAGGGGCTCCTGAAGCGAGTCATCGAAGTTGGGTCCAAAGTCGACAGTATTCTTATCGAGATCAGATAGCAATTCCTCCGCCATTTTTTGCAGGCGTGCCTCGGTATAACGCATGGCAGCCGGAGCATCGCCATCCACCGAGCCAAAGTTCCCCTGGCCATCCACCAGCATGTAGCGCATGGAAAAATCCTGCGCCATGCGTGCCATGGCTTCGTATACAGCCGAGTCACCGTGCGGATGATACTTACCCAGCACCTCGCCCACGATACGGGCAGATTTTTTGTACGATGAATTCGAGCGAAGACCCAGCTCGTGCATGGCATACAAAATGCGCCTATGAACAGGTTTCATACCGTCTCGAGCGTCCGGCAGGGCACGCGCCACGATCACGCTCATGGCATAATCCAGATAAGCAGAGCGCATCTGGGAGTCGATATCCACCGTCTCAATATTTCCAGCGATCATATTCTCTTCAGCCATAAAAATTCCTTATTGAGTTCAATGTACGTTCCTGTCTGGCATTTTCCCTAAAAAGAGCAGGTCCTTCATCTATAAAAAAGCTGCCAATCAGTATCGGAAATTGGCATAAAAAGACACGAAGATGGGGGGAAACTTCGTGTCCGCATTAGATGAAGAAAGCGTATTTTTATAGTGCAATTATACCACCCTTGTCCGCTTTTTGTTCGGGAGGATGAGTGCCCGCCTCCCCCTCCGCCGGTCACTGCTCCTGCTAAATAAAAAGACCCGCAGATGCGGGTCTGATGGTGCCGAAGGAGGGACTTGAACCCTCATGAGCGTAAGCTCACTACGCCCTGAACGTAGCGCGTCTGCCAATTCCGCCACTTCGGCAATGTCATTTTTCTAGCGGCTTGTATTTTATCCCAAACGGGTGGAATGTCAATGAACAAGGCGCCCATCGAATGGAAGAAGGGCCTGGGTGCATGGGAACAAATTGACCCATGAATACGTTCAGTATACATCCCTTGCATATCTGTATTGTGAATCCATTACAGTACTGTTAGGGGAGTAACCGATTTTATCGAAAATCGTTATAGTATATATAAGAAAAAGAAAGGAGTTGCATCATGTTCGTTCTCGCAGCAGTGGTTGTCATTCTGTTGCTCGTCCTGGCGGGTTCTGATCTGTTCGTAGCCCAATACAGCCCGGATGAACTCAGCAACATGGGAGTT
>JAEURI010000201.1 GCA_016789225.1 Anaerolineales bacterium | reverse complement strand
GAGTTTTTGGGTTTGAAGCCGGAAGACCGCATGATCCTTTTCGTCGGCCGTATCGAACCATTGAAGGGCGTCGATACATTGATTCAGGCGATGGCGTGTTTGGGCGGGAGTCTCACTCATTTAGACCGTCCCGTTCAACTTGCCATTATCGGTGGTGAACCCAACGCGGAGCCGGAAGATATGTCGGCAGAGATGACTCGCTTGCAAAAGATGTGTGATGATTTATGCATGGGTAACATGGTGGTCTTTCTCGGAAAGCGGGCGCAGGATACCCTGCCTTATTACTATTCGGCTGCCGAGGTTTTGGTCATGCCGTCGCTGTATGAGTCGTTTGGGATGGTTGCACTGGAGGCGATGGCTTCTGGGACGCCTGTGGTGGCTTCTGAAGTGGGCGGGCTTGGGTATCTCGTGCAAAATGGAGAAACAGGTTTTACCATCCCTGATAGCGACCCCAACGTTTTGTGTGAAAAATTATCCATCCTCCTCGGAAATAATGACTTGCGAAGTGAAATGGGGCATCGCGCCGCAGAATATGCTCTTGATTATGCCTGGGAAAAAATAGCAGTCCGGATCGTTGAGGTGTATAACGAACTGGCTTTGGCTGGTCAATCTGTTCAGTAAAAAAAGCCCCGATTTTATGTCGGGGCTTTTTGCTTACTCTTTCAGTTTTACCGAGAAAAGGGTTGAGCCATCCTTTTCCTGGGTTCGAATGTCAAAACGATCTTTGAACTTCATGATCATCTTGGATAGTTGTTTATGTCCATAGCTGCGAGGGTCGAAGGCAGGGTCAAGCTGGTAGAGGGCATTACCCATGGAGGCCAGGGATGCCCAGCCATCCTGTTGGACAGCCATTTCGAAGGCTTGTGTCAGCAGGGGAGTGGGGTCGGACTCGTCCTTTTTCTTGCTGCCGCCCTTTTGTGATTTTTGTTGCACTTCGGTGCGTTTAACAGTGACCAGATTTTCTGTGTAGACGAAAACATCGCAGGCGTTGACAAAAGGCTTGGGAGTCTTTTTCTCTCCGATTCCCATGACAAAGATTCCGGTCTCCCGGATGCGCGTAGCCAGTCTAGTATAGTCGCTGTCACTTGAGACGAGACAAAATCCGTCTACGACTCCGGAATGAAGGATATCCATGGCGTCGATAATCATGGCACTGTCGGTGGCATTCTTTCCTATGGTATAGCGAAACTGTTGAATGGGTTGGAAGGCGTGGAAGTTAAGAACCTCCTTCCAGGAGTTCATGCTATTTGTTGTCCAATCGCCATAGATGCGGCGAACGGTAACTTGGCCGTGCCTGCCCGATTCCACCAGCATCTGGGGCAGCAGAGTTGCTTGGGCATTGTCGCCATCGATCAACATGGCAATCTTGTTACGGGAAAGGGATTTTAGCTGTTCATCTGCCATAATGGCATTATACACGTTCGCTCGATTAATGTACCGCCTTTTTCGAATAAATGCTCCAATCAGCCCCAATATGATGAGTATGATAGAATTCGAAATATATTTATGGACAATTTTCATTATCATCCACCACAGAGGTTTGAATGAAGGAGAGATTTCTTGCGCTGATAAATTTAAAACCGGAGGAATTAAAACTTGCATTCTCACTTTGGCTGTTGATTGCTGTCAATACTCTTGTATTGGAACTCTCTGATGTGGTGGCAACTGCCGGGTTTATTAGCAACCTGGGGGTGGACCGGGTTCCGTGGCTATGGATCATCACCACCCTGATCACTATTTTTGCCGCCGGGTTTTATCTCGTATTTATAGACCGTTATTCCCGTTTACATCTTGTGACCTGGCTTTTGGGTGGGCTTGCCTTGCTGTACTTGCTGCTGGAATTCCTTTTTGCATTCAATGCACCGGAGTGGCTTACTTACCCAACCTTGTATCTTTTGGCAGATCAGCAATTTATGATCATGCCGCTTGCATTTTGGGCGCTGGCAAGTGACGTCTATGCCGTAACAGAATCCAAGCGAGTGTTTCCCTTTATTGCATCTGGCGCTGTGATCGGAGGTTTATTGGGAAACGGGGCTGCGGCCCTGATCACATATCTGGCCGAGCGATATGCCTTTGGGCTTACGCAGATATTCATTGCCATTGCCATTATTCTGCTTTTAAGCGCCTTGTTCCTGCGGGTAACCTTTGCTAATGTAACGCTTAGAACACGACAATCTCGCGAGGAACATTCGACTTTGAATGACACCATAAAGATTGGTCTGGATTATTTTCTCAATATCCCCTTGTTCAAAGCAGTAGGGATTTTGATGTTCCTGACCGGGCTAGTGCTGACCTTGTTTGAATTCAACTTTCTGGCTGTTATCGACAGTTCAGTAGGCAGCGACTTGGAATTTCAACGATTTCTGGGGTATTACAAAGCGATTCAAACCTCCGGGCTTTTGATCTTTCAGTGGCTTATCACCAGCCGATGGCTTTCGAAGATTCAATTGAAAGATTCCTTTTTGGTTTTGCCAGCAGCCATGGCTATAGCAAGTGGACTCGCTGTGGCCATACCTGCCCTGCTTGGCGCAGCCATGACCCGCTTTGTGGCCCGCACAGTTTATTCCGGATGGGACGATTCGGCGCGAAAGACTCTGCAGGGATTGATCCCTGACGAAAAACGCGGGCGCATTTCCGCTTTTATGGATAGTTATTTCATCACAACAGCCACGGTTGTAGGCTGTATCATATTGATCATATTGATCGGGCTGGCATCTGTTGGTGTTATTACACACGACATGGTCAAATGGATCTATCTCGGAATCGCTGGGGCGGCTTCGCTCATGGCTATCCTCACTTTTTTCCATTTGCGCAGGGTTTATGATGCGAGTATGTTGAATTATCGTCTTGCGCGCTCCAAGAGAAAAAGTGTTTTGGATGGAATCGAGTTTTAAGTACTTATGCACGTAGCAACTGAATCTGGTCTTGTTGTTCACGATCTCATGAATGGCAATTCCAGCCATATTGATGAATATTTGAATATCTATCGGACCCTTTTCCCACAGTATTCCCGTTATGTACCCGTCATGAGACGGCGGGCAGAATTGCCCCTTGATCGGTCTGTCAATGAACGATGGCATCAATGGTTGATCATGGTAAAAGGGAATCC
>JAEURI010000137.1 GCA_016789225.1 Anaerolineales bacterium | reverse complement strand
GTAAGTCACGCTGCAAGCGTGACCTACATCAAGGAGAACGAATGAAAAAGACAGGTGCAGAAATTGTTTGGGAATGTCTTACACGCGAAGGCGTGGAGGTGGTGTTCGGGTACCCGGGTGGGGCGAACATGCCGATCTATGATGCAATGTTGAGCTATCCGGTCCATCATGTGTTGGTGCGGCATGAGCAGGGCGGAGCCCACATGGCGGATGGATATGCTCGCGCGTCGGGCAAGGTCGGTGTGGCGATGGCGACATCGGGGCCGGGCGCGACCAATCTTGTGACGGGGATCGCCACAGCGATGATGGATTCTGTCCCGGTGGTGTTCATTACCGGGCAGGTCGCAGCACACCTCATTGGCGGGGATGCGTTCCAGGAAACCGATGTGACTGGGATTACTCAGCCGATCACTAAACACAACTATCTCGTTACCCGCGCGGATGAAATCGCGAAAACTCTTCGCGAGGCTTTTTACATCGCGCGCAGCGGGCGTCCCGGTCCGGTGTTGGTGGATATCTGCAAGAATGCGCAGATCGAGTCATGTGAATTTGAATATCCTGAAGACGTGAAATTGCCGGGGTACCAGCCGGTGCTGCATGCGCCGCGTCCATCGTTGGAGGACGCGGTCAGGTTGATCGAAAAGGCGAAGAGGCCTATCATCCTGTGCGGCCATGGTGTGTTGATGTCGAGGGCGGAAGAGGAGTTGATGCAATTTGCGGTGAGGACTCAGACTCCTGTGGCGAGCACACTACTTGGGTTGGGTGCGTTCCCGTCTTCGCATGAATTGAGTCTCGGCATGATGGGCATGCATGGGGAAGTCCATACGAACCTTGCGGTTCAAAACTCGGACCTGATCCTTGCCTTTGGAATGCGCTTCGATGACCGCGTGACCGGCACCTTGAAGACCTATGCACCGCGTGCAAAAAAGATCCATATTGAGATCGACCCGTCTGAATTGCACAAGAATGTCTTTGCCGATGTGCCATTGGTCGGCGATTTAAAAACCGTTCTGCGTGATTTGATCCCTTTGGTGGACGAATATGACCATGAGGATTGGAAGTCCGAGATCAACAGTTGGAAATCTGAAGCGGATAAACGCAGCATCATGAATTGGAATGAGGACGGCAAGCTGTACGTGGCGCATCTCATCGCGGATATTTGGAAAGCGACGGGCGGCGGCGCCATCGTCACCACCGACGTGGGCCAACACCAGATGTGGACGGCGCAGTATTACCAGCTCGACAAACCGAATCGCTGGATCACCTCCGGCGGCGCAGGTACGATGGGCTTCGGCCTGCCCTCCGCCATCGGCGCGTGGTTCGCGGCCAAGGATCAGGAGATTTGGGCAGTGGCAGGTGATGGCGGTTTTCAAATGACCGCCGCCGAATTGACCACAGCAGTTCAGGAAGGCGCGAACGTTAAAGTCGCCATCATGAACAATAATTTCCTGGGCATGGTGCGACAGTGGCAGGAGTTTTTCTTCGAGAAGCGCTATTCTGCCGTGAACATGGTTACGCCGGACTTTGTCAAACTTGCGGATGCACATGGCGTCCCGGCGCGGCGGGTGACCAAACGTGAAGAAGTGGATGAAGCCATTGAATGGGCGCGCAGTATCCAGGGCCCGGTGGTTCTGGAATTCAAAGTCGAGCGCGAAGATGCCGTCTACCCGATGGTGCCTGCTGGTGCGGCATTGCATGACATGATCCAGCGGCCGGTCAAACAGGCTTGATAAAAATCCGGAAAATTTCTATGTCCCTTCATGAAGGGACATAGTGCAAAGAAACGGAAAGTAGTACGTGAAACGTTAGGAGCATAAATGAACTACACCTTCATCGCATTAGTTGAAAACAAACCCGGTGTCCTCAACCGTGTGGCGTCGCTGTTTCGCCGCCGCAATTTCAATATCGAATCTCTCGCAGTGGGACGCACTGAGAATCCCGAAGTCTCACGTATGACCATTGTGGTTGACTGCCCCAATGGTGATATGGACGCGCATAAGATCGAAGCCAACCTATACAAACTTGTCAACGTGATCGATGTGCAGGATGTTACGCATCAACCTTCGGTGACCCGCGACCTGGCACTCATCAAAGTGCGGGTCGGTCCCGAACGTCGCGCCGAGGTTAACGGTCTTGCAGATATCTTTCGCGCGCATATCGTGGACGTTGCGCCGGATTCAGTAGTGGTCGAAATCACCGGCACAGAGGACAAGATCGAAGGCATGATCGAATTGCTGCGCCCCATCGGAATTTTGGAAATGGTGCGAACGGGTCAGGTTTCGATGACGCGCGGCACGAACGACGGCATCCGCCGCATGCCCGGTTTGGATGGGCGGAGGTATGAGGATGTGATGGATATGGCGGAGATGACGCCTTAATTGGGCGATGGATTGTTTATCGTCCACCGTCTTGTAAGACAACCACCCATTAAAAACTACAACAATCTTAAGGAGAATAACAATCATGGCAAAGATCAATTTTGGCGGAGTGGAAGAGGAAGTCGTTACGCGAGATGAATTCCCGCTTGAAAAGGCGCGTGAAGTGTTGAAGAACGAAGTGGTAGCCGTCATCGGTTACGGCGTGCAGGGACCTGCCCAGGCGATGAACATGCGCGATAACGGCATCAAGGTCATTGTCGGCCAGCGCAAGGGGACCGCGAATTGGGATAAGGCCATTGCGGATGGCTGGGTTCCCGGCGAGACTCTCTTTGAAGTGGAAGAAGCTGCCGAAAAGGGCACGGTCATTCAATATCTGCTTTCGGATGCAGGTCAGCGTTCACAGTGGCCGAAGTTGGTGGAACATCTCAACGAAGGTGACATGCTTTATTTCTCTCATGGATTCTCTGTGACCTTCAAGGACGATACGGGTGTGATCCCGCCTCCGCACGTAGACGTGGCTTTGGTTGCTCCCAAGGGGTCTGGTCGTAGTGTGCGAGCGAACTTCCTCGAAGGCTCCGGCATTAATGCCAGCTACGCGATCCATCAGGATGCGACGGGCAAGGCTCATGACCGTACCGTTGCCTTGGGTATTGCCATCGGCGCAGGCTATCTCTTCCCGACCACTTTTGAAAAGGAAGTGCTCTCCGACCTTACAGGCGAACGTGGCATCCTTATGGGTGCTCTCGCCGGTGTGATGGAAGCGCAGTACAACGAACTCCGCAAGCACGGACATTCTCCATCTGAAGCGTTCAACGAAACGGTTGAAGAATTGACGCAGTCCCTCATCCGCCTTGTTGGGCAGAACGGCATGGATTGGATGTACGCGAATTGCTCCACCACGGCTCAACGCGGCGCGCTGGATTGGAAAGATAAATTCCGCGATGCGACTGCACCTGTGTTCAAAGACTTATATGAAAGCGTTGCGACTGGTAACGAAGCTCGCATCACCCTCGAAGCCAACAGCCAGCCTGATTACCGCGCCAAGCTCGAAGTGGAACTCGCTGCCATCCGCGACTCGGAAATGTGGCGCGCCGGTGCGGCGGTGAGATCGTTGAGACCGGAAAATTGGAAGAAATAGATTGGTAGGTTGGTAAATTCGTAAATTGGTGAATTGGTTTTACCAATCTACCAATTCCCAATGTACCGATTTACAGGAGTACTTATGACCAATTATGTAAAGATCTTCGACACTACTTTAAGAGATGGCGAACAATCTCCCGGGGCAACGATGACCTCTGCCGAGAAATTGGAAGTGGCGCACAACCTTGCGCGTCTCGGCGTGGACATTATCGAAGCCGGCTTCCCTGCAGCTTCACCGGATGATCTTGAAGCCGTCAGACGGATCGCGCTCGAAGTGGGCAACCCGCCCGATGGGAGTCCCGATGCGAATGTTCCCGTCATCGCTGGGCTGGCGCGCGCAAACAAACCTGATATCGATAAAGCTTGGGAAGCCGTTCAAGGTGCAAAGAAGCCGCGCATTCATACCTTCCTTGCCACGTCGCCCATCCACATGAAGCACAAGTTGAAGATGGATCCCGAAGATGTGGTGCAGCGTGTTTCTGAAATGGTCACGTATGCCAGGTCTTTGTGCGCCGATGTGGAATTCAGCCCCGAAGATGCCGGGCGCTCTGAACCGGAATTTTTGTATGTCGTGTTGGGTGAAGCCATCAAAGCGGGTGCGACTACATTGAACATTCCCGATACGGTTGGTTACACCACACCCGATGAATTCTATAAACTTATCGATGGCATCATCAAGAACACGCCGGGCATGCACGATGGCATTACGATCTCGGTGCATTGTCATGATGATCTGGGACTTGCCACCGCAAATACCTTAGCGGGCATCCGTGCCGGTGCACGTCAGGCGGAAGTGACCGTCAATGGAATCGGTGAACGCGCGGGCAATACCTCGCTTGAAGAAGTGGTGATGGCATTGAAGACGCGTCATCCAGTCTTTGGGTTGGATACCGGAATTGAAACGCAGCAACTCTCGCGCATTTCGAAACTGGTCAGCAATTACACCGGTATCGTTGTGCAGCCGAATAAAGCCATTGTCGGTTCGAATGCTTTCGCACATGAAGCAGGCATTCATCAGGATGGAATGCTCAAACACCAGAGCACCTACGAGATCATGCGTCCCGAAGACGTTGGCGTGAGCCAGACCAATCTCGTGTTGGGTAAACATTCCGGTCGCGCCGCGCTGCGCAACCGTCTCGCCGAAATGGGACATTCGCTTGATGATGTTGAACTCGATAAGGCGTTTGCGCGCTTTAAAGAATTGGCTGATCGCAAGAAGGTCATCACAGATTTGGATCTGGAAGCCCTGATCGCCGATGAATTCTATAAACCGCGCGATGTCTATTTGTTGAATGGATTGCAAGTCACCAGCGGCACGATAGGCATGCCTACAGCATCTATTCGTTTACGCGGACCAGATGGTGTCATTCATACGGTGTCTGCAATTGGTACCGGTCCTGTGGATGCGACCTACAAA
>JAEURI010000118.1 GCA_016789225.1 Anaerolineales bacterium | reverse complement strand
CGCCCTGCGAGTTTGCCATCCACTTCGGCGATGAAGACCACGGGCGGCACTTCGTTGAATCCGTAGTCGGTATCTTCCAGTTGGACTTCGCGTTCATAAGGCAGCTCGACTGGCGCGATGGTATAGGTGAGCTTTTCATTTTGAATGCCAAGTACCAGCCGTGACTTGACCATGGATTTGCGGTTGAATTGTTTTGCCGGTGACGTTTCGTTGGCGCGCAATTTACGAACAGAGACGTTCATTTTTATGATCCTTTGACCGTCATTGGTATGCCTGCCACCATGAAGAGGACTTTATCCGCTTCCTGGGCGAGGCGTTGATTGACCCAGCCCAATGCATCGCGGTAGACCCGTCCCATTTGATATGGGGGGACGAGACCCAAACCGATCTCATTTGAGACGATCAGCCATTCTTGATCTGTATTTTGGATTGCTGCCAGCAGCGCTTCGGTTTCACCTTTGGCTGACTGCATGAATGGGGCTTCATCCACCAGATCGTATTTGACGAATTTCATTAAGAGATTTGTGACCCAAAGTGTAACGCAGTCCAAAATGATCAACTCTGATTTTATCTGTGGAATGTTGGATGCAATGTTGAGCGGAAGTTCGAGCGTCTCCCAATCGGTGGGACGTTCGGCTTTGTGCTTCTGAATCCGAGCAGACATTTCTTCATCGAACGCCTGCGCCGTGGCGATGAAGGTGACTGACTTGTGCAACTCTTCGGCCAGTTTCAACGCATAGGATGATTTTCCACTGCGCGCGCCGCCGAGGATGAGGGTGATCTTGGGCAAAATTAACTCCATGGTCTATGGTCAATCGTCCATCGTTAGATATGATACATCATTGAACAAATTCAACACGACACTATCTTCGTAGACCTTCAACTCAGAGAGCGATGCCTGCGAGACGCGGAATTGCCAATATCGGCTCAAGTCCACGCCGAGGGTGAGGGCGAACAGAGTTTGAAGCGCTCCACTGTGCGAAACGACCAAAACAGTCTGGTCTTTATGCTGGCTTTTGATCTCATTAAACGCGGTCTTTACCCGTTCTGCCAATTGAGCAAGGGTTTCACCGTTCGGGGTGGAGACGGTCAGCGAGTCTTTCATCCAGGCATCGAATAATTCGGGCGAGTGCGCAGACATTTCCTCGTAGGTCATGCCTTCCCAATCGCCAAAGGATAGTTCACGCCAGCGCGAGTCAGTATGGAATGCAGGAGCTTGCTCCTGTATATGTGCAATGGTCTTTGCCGTCTTTATTGCGCGGGCGAGGTCGCTGGAATAAATGGCGTGGATGGTTTCTGTCGAGAGCCGTTTGGCAAGTTGTTCTGTCTGACGTATTCCAACTTGATTCAACTCTGTGTTGCTGTGCCCTTGATAACGGCGGGCGATGTTCCAATCGGTTTGTCCGTGGCGAGTGAGATAGAGTTTCAAGGGTCAAGTTCCAGATGTCAGGGGAGGGTGGCGGTGAAAGCGACGAGGGTTAGCATTTCAACCAAGGTGGTGACTGTGCCGTGGATGTCGCCAGTGAGGCCGGGGATGAGACGCATGGTGTAAGCGGCAGTGAGGAAGGCTATGAGTGCTGCACCAAGCATGAAGATGAATCCCAGCCAACCGGAGACCAGCCATGACGTGATGCCTGCAACCAATGTGGCGATGATAATCTCTCGAATGGTCACGCT
>JAEURI010000081.1 GCA_016789225.1 Anaerolineales bacterium | reverse complement strand
CTTGCCGCCAGACTCCATAATAAACATACTTCTTCGCGGCCCTGTTACTATCACGTCGAAATCATTTCTGCCGAACTCAAACACCTCATCAGTGTACATCAACGCGCCATGACCCATATCGTCGAAGACATCTTCATGCTTCAAAGAACCATCCGCCAGTTTGCGGATCAAGCCTTCGAGCTTGGGCAGGTCGATCTCGCCGGTGTGATGCTCGAAGACTCCTTCAATACCTTTTTCACCCAGACGAAACGCCAGTGTATGAAAGTTGCCCACATTGCAGATGATCTTGCTCTTGCGGGCAGCCACATGAGGATCGAAGTTCGCACCTAACACCGCCGCGGGAGCCGTATCCATTACCAATAACGGACAATCCAGACCGCCCGCCGAATCAGCGACGGCTTGAAGGCGTGTCATGATCTTGGGTATCTCTGTGGAAGGAAAGATGAAAGAGGAAAGGGAATTTTTTGCACGAATACGCTCGTCCAGATAATCAAAACGAAACTGCCGGTCCGAAACTCCTGCAGGCGCATTGCCATGATCGAACACCGCCACAGCGATTGCAGATAGATCATCCAGCAAAACGCCATAATCCGCAAAGGTCTTTGAGATCAACTCAAAATCAAAGTCTTTCAACTCCAAACTTTCCACTTTCAACTTTCTACCCTCATCCTCTGAAACGATCTTGATCCCCAACGCCTCCACCTTATCCAACTCGTCGTTCAACGTTATCGCAGCTGAGGGCGTCATGTACACGGGGATGCCCGCGCGGGCATATTCTTCGATGGCCCAGGCTGAGGGACCGCCCCCCATCTGGTGTCCAGTCAACAGGATCGGGCGGCGGAGCGGAAGCGACTGTTTGAGACGGCGATGAACCATCATCGTAGGCGAAGGCAGGACGAGTTTGAATCCGTTCTCGATGTCGAGATTCGAATCGTAAAGAAAAATATCCTGCGTGCCCGTGCCGATATCTACGGTTAAGATCTTCATGTTTCACCTCATCAATATCTTGATGATAACAAAAGGATGCACTTTGTGGATGCATCCTTTTGTTCATTTCACTTTGGTTTACTGTGTGTCGTCCACGACGTACTCTTCATCGATCTCGCCGTCGCCGTTCAGGTCAACGCCGAAATAGATGCCTTCGGGGTTGGCATCCGTCCACTCGGCATAGTTGATGTAGATCAACGCACCCTCGTTCAGGATGATATCTTCGGCGTAAAACTCCTCCTCCACTTCGTCTGTGATGCGGGTCATATATAGGTTGAAGTTACCTTCGCCGGTCAGCTTTTCGGTGTTGATCAGCAGGTCACCAGCCGCACTGTCGAGCCAGGCGGTGATGATGCCGCCGCCGATCATATCGGCCCCGTACACTTCGAAGTAATAATCAGCATCGGGGTTTTCGACACCGAAGATGATGCTGGGCGATTCATCAGAGGTCGTTTCGTATGCGATCATCTCATCGGCAGGATAGAAATAAGCCACATCCACCTGGCCGGGCGCAAGATAGATGCCTTCCACGCCGATGCTGTAACCCGGTCCGATCAGCATCAGGTCGGTCAGGGTTTCTTCAGTTAGTTCGGTGCCGTCCACGGTGATGGTCAAATCAAGACCGACAGGTACAGAATAGATCGGTTCAGGAGTGTTCATGCTGGCTGCCATACGATACTTGGCGTAGGAAGCGCCGGGGATCTCATTGACGATCTGCCCATCCACATAGCCGAGGCGGTTGCCGCTATCATCGGTGATAAGGATATGTCCTTCACCATCCAAAAAGACCTGGTTGTACGGTTCCGTGGGAGCTGCCAGCTTGCCGCTGATGCTGGAAAGACCGCCTTCACAGAATGAACAGTATTGGGTTTCGAGTCTGGCAGAGGTGGGGGTGAGGTCGAGGGTTTGGGTATCGGCATTGCCGGACCAGACATCCGTTGCCACCTCGGGGTTGATCGAAGTCTCATACGTCCATGAGCCATCGCGTGAGTCGATGTAAAGCTCGCGGGTTTCGCCGGGATAGTTGTTGTCGTACACGAGAATGGCATACAAGCCATCGCCCTTATCTTCCACACCAAACGGGGTGATGGCATGGCCTTCCCCTCTATCGTTGTAGATGCCAATGGTGTAGGTCTCGCCGTTCACATCCATCTGGCGGATGGTTTCCAGGATCTCCATCGGAGTTCCTTTGATGACGGCCGATACGGTCGGGTCGACGGCCTGGGTGGCCCACCAATAGGCGATCTCACGCTGTAAGGCTTCATCTTCCACATTCAGGTCACTGGCAATCGAGCCGCCAAAATCGGAGGGGGAGACCTGGCCGGTGTACATCATCAGGCTGAGCACGGCCATCCCTTCGCAGTGACCACCCGCCATGCTGCCGTTGATCTGTTCCATCCATTGCTCGGCGGGCGGAGTAAGAATGCACTCATCGCCATTAATATCCGCGCAGACCACATCCCCGAACATGCGCCACATTTCATAAGAGGTCAGGTTGGTGGCTGGGATGTCGTCGCCATAGTTTTGGAAGCTAAACCCATTATCCACCGGGTTGAACCCAAAATCATAGATCACCTCGCCCGGTGTACCCGCATTTGCAGGGACATCAGAAGGGGGCTCCTCGGCGGCAGGTTCCTCCACCGCTGCTTCTTCACCCGTAAACTCTTCTGTGGCAACATCTTCTTCGGTATACGTTTCTTCCCCATAATCCTCCTCACCACAGGCAGAAAGAATCAGACTGAGCATGACCATCAGCGAGATAAGGATAAAAATCGTGCGTTTTTTCATGTGACCTCTTTTGGTTGGGATTTGTAAATTGCGCCGAACGACCCTGTTTAGGGAAGATCGGCGCATGTAAACCAGGTTGGGTTTTCCGGCGGCTTATGCCTTTTGCATGACGAACACCCAATAGCGGCGGTGTTCAAGGTGCAGGTTCCCACCCGGAGTGTTCGCCTTGAGCCCGGCGAAATGATAGAACTGTTCGCGCAGGATGGCGGGGATGTAGGTATCCACCAGATGAATACGCCGCGCGCGGTCCATTTCAAGCGCAGCCAGGACGTTATCAGTGATGTCTTCTTCTTTGATGAGTTTCAAGCCGATGTCTTTTAATTGCTTGTGCCACTCATCCACCTTCTCTTCATAACGCAGGTCGGTATAAAGGAAATACCCGCCGGGTTTCAGCACGCGTTTGACATGCCCCAGAAATTTATCCAGGTTGGGATAATACAATGACGCTTCGACGTTCAAGACGATGTCGAAGGTCTCATCGGGGAATTTCAAGTCCTCTGCATTGCCATGCTCGAAACTCAGGCCTTCAATCTTGTGATGGCTGCGGCAGAATTCGATGGCACGCGTCGAAAAATCCACGCCCACGTAGGAGCGTGGTTTGAAACGCCGCATGATGTACGAAGCGCCTCCACCGCGCCCCGAGCTGACCTCCAGCGCATTGGCATTTGTCCAGTCTGCATGTCTGGCTACGTGATGATACAACTGCAAGGGATAACGATGAAGCTCGTCATCCACATCGAGTCGGATTGGCTCCCGCCCTTCATGATGATCCGTGTACCCAAAATTCATGAACAGCACATCGCGTTTGAGATTCAACGCGGAAATGAATTCATACTGCACGCGTGTAAGCAGGCTTTTAAGGTTGGGGAAACGGTGAAACAACAGCTTGTTAAGCATTGATACGATCCTCTCTTTGGTGTTGGCCGTGCTGAACGCCGGGAATTATACCCTGCCGGTCATTGCTCACTTGTTCATGAGGGATGCGAAGAATTCCACGGCCAATCCTTGCAGGGCTTTGCGATCGTGCCCGACTCCTTCGACCAGCAGGAATTGAACATTTGCGCCTGATTCTTGATAAATGGCCTGCGCCTCCTCCCAACGGGAGAGCGGATCGGTCCCAAACAACCTGTCGACCACGCTAACGGCGCTTTCGTCCCACCCGTCGGTGAAGTCGAGCGAGTCGTTATCGTCCAGGCTTCCCATGTAGATAAGTTGCGGAATGGTATTGTATCTCTCTTTATCGAAGGGCTTGCCGGTCAGTTCTTCAATATCCGCGGTCCCGGCGGGGTAGGGAAGAACTTCGCCTTTATAGCTTTCCACCGGCAAAATGGGCAGGCCGCCCGGTGAGCCAATGGCGGCTGCCTTCACCCGCTCCGGGTGCAAAAGCGTGAAGCGATTCGCGAACATGCCACTGGCAGAAAAGCCCTGAATGAAGATTCGCTCGTCGGTGTTGATTCCGCTTTCGGCGAGGGTGAGGCGGGCGTGGTCGATCATGGCGATGAGTTGCAAATCGATCCGCTTGAGGTCATTGCGCTCGGTGGTCAATGAATCCCGGTCCAATGCGTGGGTGTAGATGAACCAATCCTCACCGGGGCGAATGAAGGCTGGGACGAGCAGGATCACGCCAAGTTCATCCGCGATCCTTTGACGTTCGAAGCCTGTGATCCATGCATCGCGTTGATGTTCCTGTGGGTTGTCGGAACTGATGCCGGAGTTATTGGGCTGAACGAGAATGGTAAGCATTTCGCCATTTTTGGCGAGTTGTTTTGCTTTTGGAGAAACGTACAAATAAAAATCGGCATGGTAGCCGCTGGCGGGATTTGCGGAGAAGTGTTGAACGCGCAGGGCATAGGGCCCAAGCAGAATCGCCGGAATGAGAATCGCCAGTGCGAACAGGCCCAGTACAAAGAGGGTTGTTTTTTTCATGCGAGTGGTTGGTGTGTCGCTGTGCCCGTGACCTCATCATGCATGTGGACGGCTTCAGGCATTCCGAACGGACTTGTACCGATCTGTTCAACAAAGCGGCAGACGCTGTAATGGCGGCTTTCCATTTCATATTTTTGCAGCCAGGCTTCAAAGGCGGCGTCCATCCCTTCGCGCGGATAGTTGACCTTATATGATTCCATCTTTATTCGCCGGGGTTTAGGTGTCAACCTCGCGCGAAAACAAGCCTGCTTGTTGCAAAGGGTTGTGTAGAGCGAGTCACAGTTGAATTCCTTCATCATATCCAATGCGGCGCGGCTCTGTGGGTCGAAGTCCTGGCCGAGGACGATGACGCGCGCACCCTGAAAGGTTTCATAGATGCGAAAGGCCAATCCCTGATATTTGGAGGCAGCCAGTTTACGCACCATGTCGTAGATTTTTTCCTTGTCGCTCTCCGGCGTGTTCTTCTTGAAGAGGCCGCCCAGACCGGCGGGTTTGGGTTTGTCTATATCCAGGAACATCAGAGTTTCTGCGTTCATCACCTGCGCGCCATAACGGTTGCGCGTGATAATGGTTTTACTATCCAGCGTTTGCAAAATCTCCTCGCGGATCTCTGCTTCATAATCTTCAAAGAGACCGCTCTCCCCGTTGATCTTGCGAATAACCTTTTCCATCTTGTCCTTCGCCTTGCGCGCTGCCTCTTCGATGGAGGTGTTCGACCCGCCATAGGTGCGAATCTCCTTTTCCTCGCCTTGGATGTTGACGCGGCGTTTTTCTGAAATCCAATGTTTGAAGATTTTCATGGGAGTCTCCTTTAGTCAGCAGATGATAGTTTTGGAAATAAATTCTCTACCGTACAAATAAGAGCAAAATCATAAGTTGCTCCTTGCACCGTCCTCGGCGCAAGATTTCCTCGAAAACCGCCGCCGGGGACGGCGGCGTGAGTGTTTCCAGATTATAGTTTTAGGCTTTAAAAAGAAACACCCCTCCAAAGGTGGATTTGAAAGGGTGAAACGAACGTATTTGGAAATTATCCTGACTTATATGGCGCTTTTGTGTCGATGCTGCCCACAAATTGAGGCAATTTGGTGTGACCCAAATTCTGGCGAATGGCCATGTTCTCGCCGAGGTGATACCAATAGTGGTAGATCGTGCGTTGGATCAAATTCCCATAGGTGCGCTGGATTTCCTTGCCGTTGCTGATGACGTTCTGTTCCAGCTTTTTGGAGGTCAGTGTATCCAGCCACGGGTCGGCGGAGGCGGTGATCTTCTTCCACGCAGCCAGCATTTCTTTTAGAGGGGGGGTGCTGGCAGGAGCGCCGTAGGCGAAATCATTTTCGATCTCAGGGAAAAGTTTAATTCCCTGCCCGAAGCCCAGGAAATAGCGTTGTTCCTGCCAGGCCAGGTGACCGACATTCCAGCTCAGGCAATTCATCGGAAGAAAGCGCTTCATCGCTTCTTTTTCAGTGACGCCTTTGATTCCACGCAGAAATTCGCTGCGGGTGAAACGGAGTTGTAGGACGAGGGGATGGGTCATAGTATAGAGGTAAGGGCAGGTTACCCCGCCCTTACAATGGTTATGTCATCTGTTCATAATTCTCAGGCAGCCAGCAGCAGAGAACCAACTCCCTCGCTGCCTTGACCTCGTCCATTCTTCCGAATTGCGTGGTGCTGGGAGCGTTGTGGAGCAACTCGGGCTGGGTCTTGGCTTCTTCCGCGATCTTGATGAGGGCGTCGGCGAAACGGTCGAGGGTATCTTTGTTCTCAGTTTCGGTTGGTTCGATCATCAACGCTTCAGAAACAATGAGCGGGAAGTAATTTGTAGGCGGGTGGAAGTTGTAATCCATCAGTCGTTTGGAGATATCCAGGGCGCGAATGTCGGAACCTTCAAAGCGTCCTTCCATGACGAACTCGTGCATGCAGATGCGGTCATATGGAATGTGGTAGGTATCCCGCAGTCGAGCCTGCAAATAGTTGGCATTCAGCACCGCGTATTGTGAGATGTCTTTCAAGCCGTCGGGTCCATGCATGGCGATATAAGTATATGAGCGCACCAACCCGCCGCCGAAGTGACCGTGGAAGGCTTTCATGCGTCCGATGGTGTTCTTCGGGGAGACGAAGCCATAAAGTGGAGCGGTATCGGCATCGCCTTCTTCCACGATGCCGATCAGTGGGGAGGGCAGGAAGTCTACGAGGCGCTGGCTGACGCCGACCGGACCGGAGCCTGGTCCGCCGCCGCCGTGCGGGACCGAGAAGGTCTTGTGCAGGTTGAAGTGCATCACGTCGAAGCCGAGGTCGCCGGGGCGGACAATGCCGAGCAATGCATTGAGGTTCGCGCCGTCGCCGTACATCAGGCCGCCACAATCTTTCACCATGTTCACGACTTTTTCAATGTTTTCATCGAACATGCCAAGCGTGTTCGGGTTGGTGAGCATCATGCCCACGACGGTGTCATCACAAGCGGCTTTGAGTTTTTCCAAATCCACATTGCCGCGGTCATCGGATGGAATCGTAACAACCTGCATTCCAAGCATGCCAACCGAGGCGGGATTGGTGCCATGTGCCGCATCGGGGATGAGCATCTTGGTGCGTTTGGTGTCGCCGCGCAGTTTGTGATACGCCGCCATCATCAACACGCCGGTGAATTCTCCGTGCGCGCCAGCGGCAGGTTGGAGAGTCACACCTGCGAAGCCGCTGATCTCTTTGAGCCATTCCTGCATTTCGAACATTAAGGCGAGGTTGCCTTGTACGGTTTCGATCGGCTGCAATGGATGTGTGAATAAAAATCCCGGCAGGCGGCAGGTATCTTCGTTAATCTTTGGGTTGTACTTCATCGTGCATGAGCCAAGCGGATAAAAGCCGTCATCCACGCTGTAGTTGAACTTGCTGAGTTTCATGTAGTGGCGCACCACGTCCACTTCGGCGAGTTCGGGCAGGGGCAGCTCAGAGCGTAGCAGATCTTTGGGAGGCAGAGCAGTTACCGGCACGTCGGAGGCGGGCATCTTTACGCCGCGTCGCCCCGGGGAGGAGAGTTCAAAAATGGTGGGTTCGATTATGTTGGCCATCTCTACATCTCCTTAAGAATTTCAACGAGGGTGTCAATTTCATCTTTGCTGTTCATTTCGGTCACACAAACGAGGAGATGATTTTGCATGTCGGGGTAATCTTTGCCAAGATCGTATCCGCCGAGGATGCCGTTATCGAGCAAATATTGATTGACTTCACTCGCGGGCTTGGAGCAGCAAAGAACGAACTCATGGAAGAAGGGTTCGGTATGGCATAAACCAAATCCGTCGATCTTGCTGAGTTCTGCTGCGGCATAATGTGCCTTTTGATAACAAAGGTTTGCCACTTCCTGCAAGCCTTGTTTGCCAAGCACCGACATATAGACCGAGCAGCCCAACGCCAACAAACCTTGATTGGTGCAGATGTTCGATGTGGCGCGTTCGCGTTTGATGTGTTGTTCGCGCGCGGTCAGCGTCAACACATACGAACGATTGCCGCGTGAGTCCACGGTCTCACCGATGAGACGGCCCGCCATTTTATGAACATAAGATTTTTTGGTGGTGAAGAAACCGAGATACGGCCCGCCATACCAAAGTGGAATGCCGAAGGGCTGCGCTTCGCCCACGACAATATCCGCGCCCATGTCGCCGGGAGTCTTGAGCATCAGCAAGGCAGTGGGGTTCGCAACCACGCAAACCAATGCACCTTTTTCATGCGCGGCATTGATGAGTTTTGTGTAATCGAAGATGCGCCCGAAGAAATCGGGATATTGCACGACGACCAGCATGGTGGATTCGTCGATGTGTGCGATCATCGCCTCAGGCGTGACCTCGGTCTGGGTCGGGTCATCCCCGGCCTCTTCCAGGCCCATGCCTTGTGAGTACGTGCGAATGACTTCGCGATACTGCGGGTTGACTGTGGGGGACATGACGATCTTCTTGCGCTTGCCGCGATATTGGGCATACGCAAGGTTGACCGCTTCAGCTGTGGCCGTCGCCCCGTCGTAGTGTGAGGCGTTGGAGACTTCCATACCCGTGAGATTGGTCATCAGCGATTGATATTCGAAGATGGCCTGTAATGTGCCTTGCGATATCTCCGGCTGGTAGGGCGTGTATGCGGTGTAAAACTCTCCGCGCCTGAGCATGTGATCCACCACCGACGGGACGTAATGATGATACGCGCCCGCGCCGAGGAAGGAGATCAGATGTTCACGCACGTTCTCGTTGCTGGATGCCATTTCGCTCAAGTGAGCGGCGGCTTCCATTTCTGTGAGCGCGGCGGGAAGATTCAATTCAGGGAAACGATGCTTCTTTGGAATCGCATCAAAGAGATCATCGAGCGATTTTACGCCGACGGTCTTGAGCATCGCATCCCGTTCTGCGGGGCTTATAGGTATATATGTCATGGTAGTTTCCTAACCAGTCACATGGTCGCTTAGTCGAATAGTCGCTTGTCGTTCGACCATTCGACTACTAGACTATTTGACTATCAGACTAATGCGCACGTCCTTCACAATACTTTTCATACCCTGCGGCATCCATTACTTCGCCAGCCGCGCCGCCTTCGATCTTGATCATCCATGCCTCGCCGTAGGGGTCGGAGTTAAGCGTTTCAGGTTTTTCGGTCAGGGCCTTGTTCACCGCGCTGACTTTTCCGGCGGCGGGTGCATAAATTTCGGAGGAAGCCTTCACGGATTCGACCGAAGCAATGGCTTTGCCCACGGTCACTTCTTCGCCTTCATCCACGAGGATTTCAATGAAGACGATATCCGAGAGCTGTCCCTGGGCATAATCAGTGATGCCCACAGCGCCGGTGGCCGGGTCGAACCATTCATCAGACTTGGTGTACTTGAGGTTGGAAGGGGTGGTCATTTTTATCTCCTGTTTGGGAATTTGGAGTCCAGGGGCTTACCCCTGGATATCCACCAGCATACCACTTCGTGGCACTTAGCTGGAAGACTCCATATGGGAATTGGCGAATCAAAAGAGGACGCGCAATTCGATTATCGCGCGTCCTCTGTAATGGAACCTGAGAGATTGGTTTAGTCTTATAGTTTCGTAGTCTAGTCGCGTAATCTGCTGGTCTTTGACCATTTGACTACCAGACTATCCGACCACCTGACCATTCAACTAACTTTACACCGTCGGTATCCCGCGAACGGGAATTTTCCAGAGTGATGATTCGGTTTGCGGGTCCTTTTGCCTGAGAGATTCATCTGGCTTCGCCTCTCGTCCAGATTTGCACCTTCGGCGCTCTTGGGTTTCGATCACTTCATTTTCAACCACAGAGTCTCTTCCCGGCAAGCCGTTAAGTTGTAAAACAAATTCTAAGGTCGAGGGGGATGAGAGTCAAGAGGCAAACGTCATGAAAATGGAGATCAACCTTGCAAGACCTTTTGGGTTGCCTTGAAGGCCAGAGGCGGCAGGCTGTTCCGCTCGAACCATTCCACCGCGTCGGCATCATCAGCAGGCGACATATCACCGCTGACAACGTTGGCACAGTACACAATAATGAAGTCTGCGCCGCGCTCGTGCTCGCGCCCCGAGATGACATCATAGACTCGCGTGATCTGCACCGTCAAACCGGTCTCTTCAAGGCATTCCCTTGCTGCTGCTTCAGCGGGGTCTTCGCCGCCGTTTACAAAACCCGCTGGCAGGGTCCACAAGCCGCGATGCGGCTCATTGGCACGCTGCACAAGCAAAACACGGCTGCCCTCTTCAATGAGAACAGCCGCGGCAACCTTTGGGTCTTGAAAATGAATGTAACGACACTGCGGGCAGATCGGCCTTATCGCCCCATACTTCTCTTCATAATCAACCGCAGTCCCGCAGCGCGGACAAAACTTGATGAGTGAATGCTGCGCCACACCTACCGCCATTTACGTTGGGCAGAGAAACGGATGAACCACATGGCCCCGCCGCTTATAAGCGCAATGACGAGGAATAGCACTGTCCAATTGATGGGAGTGTCCGGCTCTTCCTGCGCCTCGGGCTGGTTCGCGGACTCTCCGGTCTGGTCCTGCGCCGAAGACTCTGGGCCGCCCTCCTTGGTCACAGCGGTTTGTTCGACGCGGGCTGCATCTTCGGTTTCCAGCGACTGAACATCCACAAGGGCTTCCGGTGTGCTGGTGGGACTGGCATTCATCGGCGCTTCTTCAGCTGCGGCGGGCGCTTCGGTCGCAGCTTCGGTGGCGTATTCAAAAGCTTCTTCTGTGGCGGCGGGCGCTTCCATGGCAGATTCTTCGCAGGGGCCGTCACATCCTCCACCGCCCAT
>JAEURI010000075.1 GCA_016789225.1 Anaerolineales bacterium | reverse complement strand
GCCGGAAACGCCCAAGAAGTACTATCCTTCAATCGTGGCGTCTGGCAAGGTTTCGCAAAGAGAGGTTGCCAAGCGGGCTTCGGAAGTATCTACCGTGAGCATTGCGGATACGGCAGCGGTGGTGGAGAACTTCTTGCAGATCATTGCGCAAGAGTTGGCAAAGGGCAATATTGTGCAGTTGGGTGAGTTCGGTTCTTTCTGGCTGTGGACGGAGACCGAAGGTGCAGACGAGGCAGAAAACGTGAGAGCCAGCCAGATCACCAATGTGCTGGTGCGCTTTACGCCCGGCAAGGAGTTCCAGCAGGTGCTGGACGGAATTGTCTTTGAAAAGGCATAAGAATTAGAAAAACTCGGAAGCATGGGGGCTTCCGAGTTTTATTTTGTGCCAAATAGGTTATGACTCACCTTAGGCAGTTTTGCCGTTTATACCACTCCCCGCACTCGTACGAAGCCTGCGAAACAGGCTAAGCCGCCAAAGGCGGCTTCGTATTAGTAGCCTTGACGTTTACGTCAAGGCGGCGCGGGCAGGAAAGAGATTTATCTGTGGGAAAACATTTTTTTGGGGAAAGTGAGTTATACCCTGTGCTTGAACGAGTCATAACCTGTTGAGGGACGAGTCATAACCTGTTGGGGGACGAGTCGTAACCTGTTGGGGAGCGAATCATGTCACCCTGAGGGAGCGTGTTCTTCGCGACCGAAGGGTCTCTTACTCCAGAAGTAGAGATCCTTCGCTATCGCTCAGGATGACAAATCCCTTTAGCGATTGCCTTTTGCGCGGTTGTGGGTTTTGCAGAGCATTTGGCAGTTCTTGATATTGGTTTCGCCGCCTTTGCTCCAGGCGGTGACATGGTCGGCGTCCATTTCGATGAGTTTCCAGAGTTTGCTCTTGTTGGCGTCGTGACCGAGTGCGCAGAGCGGACAATTTGATTCGCCCTTCTTTTCGGCTTTGGCGGTTTGGGTTGCGTAGACGCTTTTCTTGGTGGCGTCGTCGAAGACGCGCACATCCAGTAATTTTGTATCTGCCCACACGGCAGGTGCATTGTCCCGATATTCTTCGGGACGCTGTGTTAGGTGGCTCTTCCTTGCCTTATTCGATAACGAAGGTACACCTCACCGTTGCCAAAGCGGCGTTCATCCAAAAGCTCAAGCTCCAATCGAACGTTGTCCGGGAGCGCTGCTTTGCCACCTCCCACGATGATCGGTTTGATGAATAGGTGACACTCATCGATCAACCCTTCTCGAAACGCCTTGGCAGCCAGCTCAGCACCACCGACGTGGATATCCTGTTCGACGCTCTCTTTAAGTTGTCGAATGGCTTCTGGATCAAAGTTTCGCTCGATTTTCGTCTTGCGTGTGGATACAGCCCCCAAGGTCCTGGAGTACACAATTTTGTCAGCAGCCTGCCAGACCTGCGCGAAGTCGTGCAGGAGTGGAGACTGACCGGCTAGATTGGGGTCAGTTTCCCAAACCATCATGCTCTCATACGTTCGCCGTCCGTAGAGATGCGTGCCGTCTGCACGTATAAGGTTGGTGATAAACTGGAACACTTCATCACTTGGATCTGTCCAGTCAAACTTACCATCCATATCCTCAATGTAGCCGTCGAGTGACGTGTTTGTCGTGTAGATCAAGTGAGCCATACGGACACCTCCATTCTTGTTGAAGTTATGATTTCCCGAATAGCAAGCCAACTATGTTTTGTACAGCGCTTCCACTGTAAAGCCACCCTGGCGGGATAACACCCTATATCTTCCATAAAAGCCATTATACGCCCATCCCATTCCCCTCCCCAATAAAACTGTAATCCTCCTCTCACGTTCCCAAACGGCCTGTCCTCCAAAACTCAGTATATAATCTCCGCATGGATTTTTTCTTTCCCGAAGACAACCTGACCCGCGCCGTGCCTGAAGAGACGCGCATTCAAAGCATCAGCGCCGAATCCTGGCCCGACGGCCGCCGCATCCGCGTCAACATCCAAGCCACCCCCTTCCAACAACGTCCACATATCGAGGTCACTCTCAAAAACGCCGACGGCGAAGAGGTCGCCTCCACCAGCTTCGTCGAACCGCTCAGTTGGAAGATCGAATTCACCATGCATATCCGCGGCGAAATGCGCAATCCCTTCACCCTCACTGCGCGACTGTATTACCCGGATGGCCCCACCGACCAGCCGCACGAGATCACTTTTGACGTCACGCCTCCTGCCACGCCCGAACCTGATTCGGACTAATTGACCTCATCCATGCCCCGGCATTTTCCCCCCATCCACGCGAAAGGCATCCTTCTTTCAGCCATCGCCAGCCTGCTTTTCATCGGCTGTTCCCAATCGACTCTGACCGCCGAACCCACGTCTGCCTTCCTGTCGGAAGTTCAACCCGTGGAACAAACTCCACTCCCAGAGCCAGCCAGCGGCGGGGGAGAGGCGGCCTTTCTTTCCATCGAAGAGAACGGATACGCCCATCTCTTCCTCTTTCAACCGAACGGACTCCCCCTCACCCGCATCACATCCGGCACTTGGAACGACATCGCTCCAGCCCTCAACCCCGCCCGCACCCAACTTGCCTTCGCATCAGACCGTGGCGGCGCCTGGGATTTGTATGTCATGGACCTGGGCAGCGCTGAAATTCAACAGGTCACCGACACCGCGCAATATGACTCCGCTCCATCCTGGTCGCCCGATGGACAATGGCTGGCTTTCGAAACCTATGAAAAAGAAAATCTTGAGATCGCCGTGGTCAACGTTGAATCAGGCGAGATCGTCCCGCTCACGCAACATCCCGCCTCCGACCACTCTCCCGCCTGGGCGCCCGATGGCCGCCATGTGGCATTCATCTCCTCCCGCGGCGGCGACAGCGACGTGTGGCTCGCAGACCTGGACCTGGCCGGGGAAGACCGCTTTCAAAACCTGAGCAACACCCCGCTTGCCTCCGAGAACTTCCCCTTGTGGAATCGCGACGGTTCAAAATTATTATGGGCTTCCATTTCGCAGACCGTCGGTTTTAGCGGCTTGTACATTTGGAACGCCGCCGAACCAGACCGTTCTGCCTATTGGGCCGGTGATGGAGTCATCGGCACCTGGAACGAATCTGCAAATCAGATTCTGGCGGCGGTCAACGCGTCGAATCAAACCTTCCTCACGTCCTACGACCTTGAAGGTAATTTGTCCATTGCCGCCATTCCGCTCAGCGGACGTGTGCGCGGCATGACATGGGGAAATGCCGCATTACCCAACTCACTTCCCGAATCATTTATTCAGGCATCTTCTCTCACGCCGCCCGTGTTGTGGGCGCCCGCCGTCACACCCGGCGCAGAGGTCCCCAACTCACGCTGGTATGTGGTGGAACTCGATAATGTGCAAGCGCCCTTCCCGCAATTGCACGACCTCGTGGATGAATCCTTCACCGCCCTGCGTCAGCGCGTCACCCAGGAAACCGGCTGGGATGCCCTCGCCAGTTTGGAGAATGCCTTCGTCCCGCTTACCACCAACCTCGAACCCGGCCTCGATGAAGACTGGCTCTACACTGGCCGCGCCTTTGCCATCAACTCGCTCATGTCCAATGCCGGTTGGATGGTCACCTTGCGTGAAGACATCGGCGCGCAAACCTATTGGCGCGTCTACATCCGTTGCAGCGTGCAAGATGGCACGTTGGGTGAGCCGATTCACAACGCGCCATGGAATCTCAGCGCGCGCTACGACCTCGACCCACGCACCTACGAACAGGGCGGCGAATATGCTCCCGTCCCTGCCGGGTATTGGGTCGATGTGACCGCACTTGCCAATGCCTACGGCTGGGAACGTCTGCCAGCCCTGCCCACCTGGCGCACCTATTACAAAGGCGCGCGCTTCACTACCTTTGCGCTCACGGGCGGCCTCACCTGGTACAACGCCATGCAGGAACTGTATCCCGTCGAGGCCTTGGTCACACCGACGAAAGTCCTCGCCCCGACCTTTACCCCCACTCATACCCCAACCTTCACCCCAACCATTCGCCCAACCCGGACTCCGCGCAACACCATTACCCCGTCCCTGACGCCCTCCAATACGCCTACGCCCAC
>JAEURI010000056.1 GCA_016789225.1 Anaerolineales bacterium | reverse complement strand
AAAAAGGAGGCGTTGGTTTACATTCCCAATGATGTGCTTTTGAGAAAGTCGCGGTTTGTTGTGCAGGTAGCTCATGTGGGTATGCATCAACGGCCAACACGGACTGACATCCCCCGTCCACGCAATGGACATGGTGCCGTTCTCCACGAAGTTACAAACATCGTTCGCGCCGCCCCAATTATTGCCTGCATAGCTGATATTCAAGCCGCTGTTGAAAACTTCAAAGAGCGCGTCTTTTGTTGATTCGTCAAAGTCCATTTTGGGCAGACTCAGGCGCGGGAGATGCGGTGCTTGCAAATATGCGATATCACGCGTGGTGCGGTTATAAAGGCGATCGGCTTGCATCTCTTCGGTGGCGGGTTGAAGGTTACTGACAGAGAAGTGTTTGGCGCGCAGAGATTTTCCGATTTTGATGATTTGGGGCAGGTCTGAAATATTGCGCTTCATTGCCACGAAGGCAATGCCGATCTCCGGCGAGGGATAATGACCGGCAGCGCGCATTTTCACAAAGCGTTCAAGATTGTTGATAATTGTCGGAAGTTCGGCTCCAAGGCGTACATCTGCGTATGTCTCTGGGGTTGCGCCATCGAGGGAAACCCAGAGTACATCCAAGCCTGTGTCAATTAATTCGCGGGATTTTTTTTCAGTGAGAATCGTGCCGTTGGTAATGAGTTCAACTTTTGTACCAAGTTCTTTAATACGTCGAATCCATTCGATGGTTTTAGGGTGAAAGAGCGGCTCGCCGATGCCGCCAAAATACACGCTGGGAATCGGATCTAATTGCTTCAGGCCGTTCAGGATGCATTCAAAGGTCTCTTCCGTCATTTTGCCGATGGGCTGGTCCCAGGCGTTACGGAAGCAGGTGATGCAGTCGAGGTTACAAGCAACGGTCGGCTCGATATAGACCTTGGTGAGGTGCGTCACCGGGCGGTGCATGCGAACGAAATTGGTACCTTCGTCGAGGCGAACCTTCGAGCCAGGATTCAGCCCATACTGCCGGGCAACTTCCGGCGGAAGAATGAGGCGACCTTGTTCATCCACCTCGGCCCAGGCCGTGGTCGGTTTTGTCGAGAGAACGTTCATGAAGACTCCTAGAAATCAATCTAATTACCATCCATCATATCCATTTTCTGAAAAATTTCATGTGACGAAAGTTACATTATCAGAATGATTATCCGGACCAATTCCTGCGTTTCCTGGAGGTGATATAATTTTGAAATTCCATCATGCAGGAGACTCATTCAAAGTGACCGATCTTCGTGTTTCGAAATACGCAAAAATTCTTGTGGAACATTCCGCACGGGTAAAACCTGGTGACCGCATCCTTTTGGAGGGGACGACAGCAGCAGAGCCCCTTCTTCGCGAACTATATATCCAAATCCTTGAAAAAGGCGGGCATCCGCACTTGATGATGGCCCTGCCCGGCACCATGCCGTTCAGTCAGGACGAGTTGTATCTGACGTATGCAAAGGAAGAGCATCTTGATTTTGTACCGACCTTTTATAAACTGGCCTATGAGCAGTTTGAAGGGCGCATTCGCATTCATTCGGCGACAAATACCAAAGGCACAACTAACATCGACCCGGCCAAGATCCAGCGGCGCAGCAAGGCCACTTCAGTGATCACCGAAGCACAATTCCGCCGCGGCGCGGATCATTCATTCAAATGGGTGACGACCCTCTTCCCCACTGAAGCCTACGCCCAGGATGCAGGCATGAGCCTGATGGAATATGAAGATTTCGTGTTCAGCGCTGTGCATGCCCATGAAGATGACCCAATTGCCTTTTGGCAAAGCGTGAAGGACAAACAGCAGTCCGCCGTCGATTTTATGAAGGGCAAGAGTCAGGTCGTTCTGCGCGGGCCGAATGTGGATTTGACCCTTTCGGTGAAGGGACGCACCTTTATGAATTCGTTTGGAACCTTCAACATGCCGGATGGCGAAATTTATACGGGGCCAGTGGAAGAGTCTGTCAATGGCTGGGTGAAGTTCACCTACCCTGCAAATTACGGCGGAACAAGCGTGGAAGGCGCAGAGTTGACCTTCTCGAACGGAAAAGTAACTTCGGCCAATGCCGAAAAGAATCTGGACTTTCTGCTCAAGACCCTCGACAGCGATGATCGGTCACGCTATCTCGGTGAGTTTGCCATCGGAACGAACTTTGATATTCAGAAATTCACGGGCAATATCCTGTTCGATGAAAAGATCGGCGGTTCCTTCCATATGGCACTCGGCGCAGGCTACCCGGAAACTGGTTCTAAAAATAAGAGTTCCATTCACTGGGACATGATCTGCGACCTGCGCAAGGATTCAGAGATTCTTGTCGATGGGGAGTTATTTTATAAGAATGGGGAGTTTGTGTTTGAAAAGTGAGCTGGGGAATAAGTAAAAGTTTGAGTATACAAGAGCATCCTGCCTCAAAGCCAGGATGCTCTTGTTATTCATCTTTTACTCATCTCCAAAGGAAATTCCGATATTCCTTGCTGTGATAACGGCATCGCCGTTCACATTGACACGTTTCGGCACTTTGATCGCCTCTGCGATCGGAATGTCTGTGATCTCACCACGCTGCAAGGCCACCATGCGGTCAAAGCCGCCGCGCGCTGCCAAACGCACTGCCGCAGCGCCATAACGGGTGGCAAGCCAGCGGTCGAAAGCAGTGGGCGTGCCGCCACGCTGGACATGCCCCAGAACCGTGACGCGTGACTCGAAGCCGTGCTTGTCGATATACTCCGCCACGATCTGTCCTATCCCACCCAATCGCGCCACATACATCTCATCCCCGGAGCGCGAAAAGACCTGCATTCCATCCCTTGATTTCGCGCCTTCCGAAACAGCGATCAAACTGAATGATCGCCCATGTTCATGCCGGGCACGGATCTTCTTCATGATACTCTCGAATGAAAATGGGATCTCGGGGATCAGGATCACATCTGCACCGCCAGAGACGCCCGCATTCAAGGTGATAAAACCCGCATCACGCCCCATCAACTCGATGACCATCACACGGTGATGCGACTCGGCTGTTGTGTGTAGGCGGTCGAGCGCCTCGGTGGCGATGTTCAACGCTGTATCGAAACCGAAGGTGATCTCTGTGCCACCGATGTCATTGTCGATGGTTTTCGGAACACCAATGACCGGCACTCCCTTTTTGGAAAATTCATGCGCACTGCTCAAAGTACCATCGCCGCCCAATACAAGCAGGGCATCCAATTCGAGACGGTGGACACCTTTGACCACCTCATCTGAAACATCGATGATCACTTCCTGACCGTCCCGAATGATCTTGCGTTCATACGGGTTTCCACGATTAACCGAACCCAGGATCGTCCCGCCGCGCGGCAGGATTCCCCGTACCGATTCCGCATTGAGCGGAACAATACCATCCGGTTCGAGAAAACCGTCATATCCGTTCCTGATCCCGAACACTTCACATTTGTATTCATTGATCGCTGTCTTCACGGCCGCGCGGATGACCGCGTTCAAGCCAGGTGCGTCGCCGCCGCCTGTAAGAATACCTATCCGTTTCATTTCATATATCTCCTGTTATTCATATAATAGCGTAATCCCACTATTGATACCTGATAAAGCCCTTTCTTGCAATTCACTTTCATCCCTCATATAATGTGACGAATGCAAACAAACCCTCAATTCTCAAAGTTCGAGGCCATCGCCAGCTGGGTCGTCCCTATCGCTGCGCTCATCGCCGTGGCCGCCTGGTTCATTATCGCACCTGAAGGCGCGCTCGGCAAGCTGGACGCCATTGGCTATGCTGTCTGTCACCGCATTGATGCGCGTTCCTTCCAGATCGGCGACCGCCAACTCCCCTTGTGCGCGCGCTGCACAGGGGAATTCTACGCCGCCGGGCTCGCCCTGGTTTTTCAGGCCTTTGTCAGCGGCAGACGCACCCAGCTGCCCTCGCGCGGCATCCTGGCAGTCTTATTCCTTTTCTTCGTCGCCTTTGGCATCGATGGTACCAATTCCTACCTTTACCTTTACAAACAGACCAATCCCGGGATGTTCGAATCGATCCCCAATTTATATATCCCCAACAGCACCCTGCGCCTCTTCACCGGCAGCGGAATGGGCATCGCCCTCGCAGCCGTCCTTTACCCCGTTGTCAACCAGACCCTATGGCGGGTTACCGATGACCGCCCCGCCATAGAGTGGAAACAACTCGGAATCCTTGTCGCGGGAATTGTCGTCATCAATCTTCTCATCCTGACAGACAGCCCATTCGTGCTATACCCCATCGCCTACATAAGCGCACTTGGGACTCTCTCCCTGCTTGTGCTCGTCTTTGGATTGCTTTGGACGATCATCATGAAACAGGACAATACCTTCGAACATCCGCGCCAGCTCTGGCTGGCCTTCGCCTCCGGTCTGACCCTGGCCCTGCTCCTCGTCCTAAGCATTGACCTCGTCCGACTCCAATTCACGGGCACATGGGGCGGCTTTCCAGGATTATCCGGATAATTGCTGGCAACAAACAATGTGTAGAATCGTAGTATAAGCAAGGTCATTCTCTCGAAAGGAGTAATCAATGGAACTTTTACTCGGTATCTTTTCCGCTTTTGGGCTGTCTGCCAGCGCGGGGTTGAACGCCTACATCCCCTTACTGGTGGTGGGTGTCATCGCACATTACTTTCCAGCCACTCTTAACCTCGCCAAGCCCTTCGACCTGCTCGCCAACCCGTGGATCCTGATCCTGCTCGGCGTACTGGTCATCATCGAAATGGTGGCAGATAAGGTGCCCGCCGTCAATCATGTCAACGACCTCATCCAGACCATCGTCCGGCCTGTGGCAGGCGCCATCGCCTTCGCCGCCAGCGCCAACGTCATCACAGACGTCAACCCCATCCTGGCGCTCGCCTGCGGCCTGCTCGTAGCGGGCAGTGTGCATACGGTCAAGGCGGCGGCGGTTCGGCCTGCGGTCACAGCCGCAACAGGCGGCGCGGGCAACCTGCCCGTCTCCATCGCCGAGGACATTATTGCAACCATTACATCCATCCTCGCGATCCTGATCCCGGTTATTGTCGGCACCCTGCTGATCATTGTGTTAGCTCTCGTGCTTTGGTGGTTATGGCGCAGAAGTCAAAAGTCACAAACCGCCTGACATCGTTTATAATGCACAAAATTATTATCATCCAACTTTTGCAAAAGGAGAGAAATCATGTCTGAAATGCCTGTCACCCCTTCCCCTGAAGAACCCAAAAAGAATAACACCACCATGATCATTGTGGTCGTGGTAGTTGTCCTTCTTTGCTGCTGCTGCGCGCTTGTTGCAGGCGGCTGGTTCTTTGGCGACTCGATCATGGCCGCCATGGGCGGGTAATCTAAATTTGAATCAAAAAATCCTCCGTTCAAAGCGGAGGATTTTTTGATTCAAAATACTGCTCAAGGCTGTGCAAGCCTTCGAAAACCTTTGCCTTCATCTCTTCATCCAACCCTAATTCTTCCAGTTCATCTTCGTCCAAAACAGTCCGCCTGCCATCGGCAGAGACCCAAAGATCCAAGGCCAGGTCAATGTATGAGACAAAGCCATCTTCGATCACTGCGGGCTTTGTGATGTTGCAATACCAACCCTTCAACTTCCCGTCATCACGGTCATAAATGGCAAAGATGTTGTACCACTTGTCGGTATAAAAGGTTTCGACGAAGCGGTCATTGCGTTTCAGTATGATCTCTTGAAACGGCATATCATCACGATTGAACAACGCCTCAATCGTGATCGAGTTTTCATCACGTCTCAACTCCTCGCCTTCATATTGCCAGGTCACTTCATCGGCTAGATTCTTTTTTAGGATTTTCATGACAGGCATTTTACCTGAACCTGTACAGTGATGATGTCACCAACCTTTGGCGATTCTTTCATGTGGATGACAAGCCCGCCTCGTGCTTTGACCTGAAACTGGTCCTGCTTAAAGAGAACATCCTCCACTGTGAGTTGAATCTCC
>JAEURI010000039.1 GCA_016789225.1 Anaerolineales bacterium | reverse complement strand
GATGCCATGCTCCGAAGCCAGCATCGAATGAATGGCGTGGCCGAGTTCATGCGCAAGTGTCGCCACCTCGCGCCCCGTGCCCTGATAGTTGACGAGCACCCACGGTGTCATCTCCGGCAAAACCGACCAGCAGAATGCGCCGCCGCGCTTGCCCTTGCGGATTTCGCTGTCGATGCGGTTCTGGTCGAAGACGCGCTTCGCCATCTCCGCGATCTTTGGTTCAAAGGCATTGAAAGCATCCAGCACCATGCTCACAGCATCTTCCCAGCTATAGGTCTTTTTCGAACCAGCCACCGGCGCGTAAATATCGTAACGGCGCAGCTTCTTCATCCCGACATATTTGGCCTTCATCTTGAAATAACGCTGGAAGATGCCCACATTCTTGCGTGCCACGCTCAAGAGCGCTTCCACGGCTTCATCGGGAACATCGTTGTTCAGATTGCGCGGCGCAATCGAATTCTTGAACTTGCGCAGATTCACATTCTCGTTGTGCCAGTCGCGTAGGAGAGTCTGATAAATTTGCCCAAGGATGGGCCCGTCTCCCGCGAGCACCTTGAACTGCGACTGATAACTTTCCGCGCGCACCTTGGGGTCAGTACTATAGCGGAAGGAATATAACTCCGCCGCTGTCAAATCTTTTTCCTTGCCATTAACCTTCATCTTGAAGGTGTAACGATTTGTGATCGAGTCGTATAGATTTCCAAGTGCATTCACGCCGGTCACGTTCTTGAGGTTGACGATCTTCTCTTCCGACTCGCTCAGCGTATGCGGTTTGAACTTGCGAATGGCTTCGAGGTAATACCGATAATCGCCGGAGGCATTCATCAAGCGGTTGGCATTGGCTTCATCCACATCCTTCCACCACAAGTTGAAGAACAACATGCGGTTCTGGATCTCCGCCACGAATTGCTGCACACGTCCCTGCAAGGCTTGAGCTTTTTGGTCCTGTGTATCAGCGGTGAAGGACAACCCTGCAAACGAATATAACTTCGTGCCAACGCGTGTGATCGAGTCGCTTGCCTTCAACACCTCCATGAACTGTTCGTCCGGCATATCCGCGCTCAATTTATTGCGCACACCCTCGAACGAGGTCACCTGCTCTTCGATCATATCGAAGGCATTTTGTAATTCAGCGCTCTCAGCGCCGGGGTAAAGGTCAGAAAGGTCCCATCGGGAAAGTTTATACGCCATGATGTCTCCTTGTTTATTATTGTAGGGTGCAGCATTGCTGCGCCCCTACGTTTTATCACAAACAGAAAATTATCAACCCATTCTCCAGTGTGGATTTTTACAGGCTGGAGCGGACGTGCATGATATCACCGTCCTTGACGATGTATTCCTTGCCCTCAAGCCGGAACTTACCCTTGGCCTTCGCCTCATTCATCGACCCGAGGCTGGTCAGGTCCTCATAGGCCACCACCTCGGCCCGAACGAATCCCCGCGAAAGATCGGTGTGGATCTCTCCCGCCGCTTCCTGAGCCGTGGCTCCCCGATGAGTCGTCCACGCGCGGACTTCATCCTCACCTACGGTGAAGAAGGTCTGCTCTTGTAATAGTTCATACGACAGGTTGATCATGCGGTTGAGACTGAGTTCCTTGATGCCGTATTCTTCCATAAAGACGGCTGCATCCTCGGCGGAGAGTTGGGCGATCTCCATTTCCAGTTTGCCCATCAAAGCCACGGATGGATGATCCAGCCCGGAGGAGTCGGGAGGCGTTTGTCCCTCACCAAGGTTGAAGACCGTGAGCAGACGTTTGCGGGTTAGCAGTCCAAAGCTCGAAAGTTCCCTGGTCTCTTCGGGCGTGTATTCCAGATCGCGCAGGGGTTTGTTATCTGAAAGTGCTGCATGTAATTTTTCGAATAACTCCGTCTGGCGGGTGTTGAGGGTTTTGTCGGTGCCGCCCTTTTTACGTTCGTCAACAAGGCGTTCCAGTTTGCGTTCCACGGCAATGAGGTCGTTAAGCAGCAGTTCGCTGGTCATGGTATCCACATCGCGCAGGGGATTAATGCTGCCATTGGGGTGCATCACATTATCATTCTCGAAGGCGCGCACCACAAGCAGGAGCGCATCCATCTGGTTGATCACGTTCAGCAGTTGACCGGAAATGCCGCTCTTGGCAGAGCCGCTATCCAGCCCGGCAATATCGGCATACGTCACTTTGGAGTAGATCGTTTTGCGCGGGTTAAACATCTTGGAGAGCAGGTCTACACGTGGATCGGGTACATCCACGACTCCCTGGTGAACTTCGATGCGCCCAGCCGAAGCGGTGGTGGGGGCGTTGCCGCGTGTGATGGCGTTGAAAATTGTTGTTTTTCCTGATTGGGGTAGTCCAATAATTCCTAGTTTCATCTTGACCTTGTTCTTGGGAGTGGTATACTTGCGTTCGCAATTGGCCGAAGTGGCGGAATAGGCAGACGCGCACGACTCAAAATCGTGTTCCCTACGGGAATGAGGGTTCGATTCCCTCCTTCGGCACACTGGATTATACCTTAGCAGGTACTTTACCTTACGGGGCTTTTGCCCTGACAGCATCCTCCTTCGGGAGGATGTTTGATTTTTATATAACCCCGCCTGCATAATGTTGACTCTCGGCTATTTCGACCTTTACAATAAAATAAGAACCAAGGGAAACGTTGATGGCATAAACAACGTAAATTATTCTAGGCGAATTCTATGTTGCATCTGTACGGAGAATCCACGAGATGAAACTTTACCTGTTTTTTGCCCTCTTTGACATCCTGATCCTGCTGTCCTACCCGGTTGTGTACATTGTCCATCGCATTCGTAAGATGATGGGTGTAAAATAGGGGGTAATTGCTCGAAAAATCCTGTTACCACAATTTCCGGGAGGCTTTTTATGCCGTCGTTCAACGAAGTCCTGGCAGTAATCCTTGGGGGAGGACGCGGGGCCCGCTTGTATCCGCTCACGCAGATGCGCTCGAAACCCGCTGTGCCAATTGCAGGAAAATATCGTCTCATCGACATCCCCATCAGTAATTGTATAAATTCAGAGATCTATCGCATTGCCATTCTGACGCAGTTTAATTCCGTATCCCTGCATCGGCATATTACCCGCACCTATAACTTTGACTCGTTCCACCAGGGCTGGGTGCAGATCTGGGCCGCGGAACAGACCATCGAGAGTGCAGACTGGTATCAAGGCACGGCGGATGCCGTCCGTAAGCAGATGTTGGAGATCCAGGCCACCGGGGCCAAGTATGTGTTGATCCTGGCGGGCGACCATTTGTATCGCATGGATTACAAGGCCATGGCCGAGTATCACTGGGCGAATAAGGCGGATATCACCGTCGCTGTGCAGCCGGTTGCGAAGGAAGAGGCAGGCCGATTTGGAATCCTGAAGCGGGAGTCGGATGGAAGGATATCCAACTTTGTTGAAAAGCCCAAAGACCCGGAAATCCAGAAACAATTCATCAGCCGCAATGATCCCAAACGACCCTTTCTGGGTTCGATGGGAATCTATATGTTCAACACGAAGATGCTGGTCGACCTCATCACGAACTTTCCCGACCACGACGATTTCGGCGGCGATATCATTCCGCAGGCGCTTCATTCGCATGCAGTTTATGGTTTTGATTTCGACGATTACTGGCAGGATATTGGGACGATCCGTTCCTTTTATGAGACCAACCTCATGCTGACCCGTTCGGATTCGCCTTTCAATTTTTACGATGCCAAGCTTCCCATTTATACCGATACGCGCTACCTGCCTGCCTCCATTGTGGAGGACAGCAGTTTGAAGGATGTGCTGATCGCGGAGGGTAGCCGAGTCTTGAGGTCTGAGATCTCTCATTCCATCATTGGCATTCGCAGCCAGATCGCTGCGGGTTGTGTCATTAAAGATAGCATCGTCATGGGCGCGGATTATTATGAGCGCGACTGGGGCGGGTTGCCCATCGGTATTGGTGGCAACTGCCATATCGAAGGCGCGATCCTGGATAAGAACGCGCGTATTGGTGAGAATGTCACTATTCGTCCCTTCCCGCGTAATACAGATATCGACAACGAACGATGGTATGTGCGCGACGGGATCGTCATTATCCCCAAGGATGTTGAGATCCCGTCAGGCACCGTCATTGCACCGTAGATGATCAGGCCCAAAAGATTTTCCATGATCTTTTGGGCCTTTCGAAAATTTCACAGAACTGCAATCTTTCCCTTTGTTCGTTACGCGAAGCCACCTTAAAATTATGCTATACTCACTCTAACTATGAAGTCAACGCGCGAATTTTGGCATCGCTGGGCTGAGTCCTTGCGCCGTTATCAACTTCACGATCTGGTCGCCTCGTTTCTCGAAGCAGGAAGCCCTCTTGCCTTGCTGGGAGCGCAGGCGATTTATTTTAGCGGCGGTTTCATTAAGAACGAACAGCTTGGCGCAATTGCCGAAATGCTCGAAAATGAAACGGAAACCCGCGCTTTTGCATCCTTCCTGAATGAAGGATCGAGTTCATGACAACAAATTCCCTTCTTGCCATCTCCATTCTTATCGCTGCGGCCCTTCTTCTCCCGGTCATTACAATTTGGAAGAAGCGTTCCCCTGCCCGTCTGCGGGATATTCCCGCTTTTGCGCGTCTTTCACGTTCCCTCGGTTTGAGCATCGAGGATGGAAAACGCATTCACGTTTCGCTGGGGCATGGCAATTTGCTGGATGCGCGTGGCGGTTCCGCCTTTGCGGGCTTGGCGATGTTGAGAAGTATTTCTGAACATACTTCTGTGAGTGACATGCCTTCGGTCGCATCTGCAGGCGACCCGGTACTTGGTCTGTTGACCCAGGACACAGTCCAAGCCGGTTATCAGGCGGCGGGTGTCGAGGAACTCTATGTTCCCACCACTGGGCGAATTACAGGCCTGACTCCCTTCAGCTATGCCGCCGGAGCCATGCACATTGCGCAGAATGAGAATGTCTCCACCAATATTCTGGTCGGTCATTTCGGCCCCGAAGTCAGTCTGCTTGCAGATACCTCTGACCGCGACAATGTCACCTTGATCGGCGCAAGTGATAATTTAACCGGTCAGTCCGTTCTTTTTGCCAGCACACAGGATGCGCTCATTGGTGAAGAACTCTTCGCATCAAGCGCCTATCTCAATGCTGACCCCGGCCATGCCGCCAGCCTGACCGTGCAGGATATTTTCCGTTGGCTCATCATTCTCGTATTGCTGGGCGGTGCAGCGGGTAAGTTTGTGGGGGCCTTCTGATGCGAGTCCTGACCGCCGTCATCGCCATTGCATTTGGATTTTTGGTCCTGCTTGGATATTTCTTTCCACAGGCGGCCATTTTTCAGATCATCCTGTTGGATTGGGCCGTCATTCTGGCAGGATTTGCTGCACTCGTTGGACTTCTCAACCTCATGATCGTCCACTTTGACAAGATCCGCCGCAGGGAAACAGGCAGTGTCTATAGTGCCCTGTTGATCTTAAGCCTCATAATTACATTTCTTGCCGGGCTTCTCCTTAAACCACAACATCCCATTATGCGGGATGTCATCCTGAACGGGATCATCATCCCTGTGGAAGCCGCCCTGATGGGCCTGCTTACCGTCACCCTGCTTTATGCCGCCATCCGCCTTCTTCGCAAAAGAGCAGATGTGATGGGTATTTTCTTCATCCTTACTGCTGCCATCATCTTCCTTGGTTCGGCCACTCTGCCATTGGGAGACGTTCCTGTAATTGGCACATTGATTCGGCCCTGGGTTTCGCAGATATGGGCGCTCGGCGGCGCGCGTGGAATTTTGATCGGTGTGGCGCTCGGCACCCTCACAACCGGATTGCGTGTCTTGTCTGGCATGGACCGACCATATGGGGGCAAATAAATGGCAGACATGATCAAATGCCCCGTATGCGGAGCAGATAACCCGTCGACTCAAAAGATTTGTCAAAAATGTCAGAGTCCGCTGACGGGCTCTTCCTTTACACCTGGGCAGGCTCCCACCCCACAAGATACTGGCAAACTGGAACCCGTCCTGCCGCAGTGGTTGAAAGACGCACGTGATTCCGCTCGTCAAGCAGAGCCGCCGACTCAGGTCTCTCAGCCGCAGATGCCGCCTCAACAGCCGCCCGCCTCAAACATGGACTTTTTAGCGGGTCTGCAATCTCAAGCTGGAGATGACGATGAAGAAGACGTTCCCGAATGGCTGGCTAATATTACAGGCGGGGCTCAAAAACCTTCCAAGGTCGACCCGATAACAGAGACTAGCGGTGCGCGCTGGGTGGAAATGGGCAAGAAGGATGACTTTGCCATTCAGGATACACCGGCGAACGATACCAGTGAAATGCCCTCCTGGCTGGCTGACTTGCAAACCCCGGAACCGAAAGCCGATGAAAAGGATGAACTGACGGACTGGTTCCGCAGTTCCAGCCAGCCCGAGGTACCCCAAGCAACGACCTTCGATACCCCTTCTTCGAATGAAACCCCGGATTGGCTACGTTCCATGCAGGCGGAGGCGAATGCCTCCCAACAGGAGCAAGCTTCCGACTTGTTTGCCTCCTCAACTCCTTCGTCGGATACACCTGACTGGCTGAGCCAGCTGGGTTCTGAAGAACAATCTGCCACGCAAGCCGAATCATCTGCATCGTCGGCTTCTTCATTCGAGACACCTGATTGGTTGAGCCAGTTGGGTAAGGAAGACCAGGCTGCCCCTCAAGCAGAAGTATCCACACCATCAGCATCTTCTTTCGAGACACCTGACTGGTTGAGCCAGTTGGGCAAGGATGATCAATCCGCTCCACAAGCTGGAGCATCTGCATCGTCGGCTTCTTCATTCGAGACGCCTGATTGGTTGAGCCAGTTGGGTAAGGATGATCAATCCGCTCCACCAGCTGGAGCATCTGCATCATCGGCATCTTCGTTCGAGACACCTGACTGGTTGAGTCAGTTGGGTAAGGAAGACCAAGTTGCTCCACAGACCGGAACGGCTGCATCTTCTGCAGATGCTTTCGAGACCCCCGATTGGCTGTATGGGCTCGGTGGCTTTGAAGAGGGAACTCCCAGTGTGGAAAATGCTGCTTTCGCAGAATCAGCTGCGGCTGGGGTTGAGGCGAAAGAGTCCAGTGAGGAACTTCCCAACTGGTTGAAGAAGCCTGAGGATGTTAAAAAGTCAGATACGGCTCCTGCATGGTTGAAGAACGAACCTGCAGATAAACCGAGCTCTGAAACGCCTGCCTGGCTTGCGCCGGATGACACACTGCGCATCACGGAAGTGAAAGGCGAGGAAGGCCTGAGTGAGGAAGCTCCAGCTGGGGATGACGTATTTGGCGATGTCCCCGACTGGTTAAAAGCCGCTGCGCCGACGTCTTCGATCTTCGATGAACCATCGGCACAGCCTGCCGCTTCAGACCCTGGCTTGGAGATGCCCACCTGGCTTGGGGCCGCCCGACCTGTGGAAATGCCAAAGGCTGATGAACCTGCCGATGAGATGAGTTCTGCCTTTGAGAGCGCTCCTGCGTTTACGCCGGATGTCTCCGATAACGGGAACGTTGATTCGCTTTTTACCGACATGCCAGACTGGCTCTCCAATGCCATCGAGCCTTCGTCTTCCACGCCGACGCCGATCACAAGCGGGGACGCGCTTTCACCCAGTGAATTGCCTTCGTGGGTGGAGGCCATGCGCCCCCTGGAGCCGACACCAGTTCGAACTCCATCTGCCACCAGTGACCAACCCCTTGAGTCGCGCGGTGCGTTGGCCGGGCTGCCGGGAGTGCTTCCCTTGGGGACGGGGTTTGCCCCTACAAGCAAGCCCAAGGCATATTCGATCAAACTCAATGCCAGCGAGGAACAACTTAAGAACGCCGGCATTTTGGAACAGCTCCTTGCCGGAGAGACCGCCCCCGAACCATTGGAGTCTGATCGTTCTTTGGGGTCGTCGCGCGTCTTGCGATGGGTGCTTGCTTTTATATTCCTGGCTGTTACGTTGACAACCTCCATCCTGCGCACCCAGTTTTTCTCCACTCCCCGTGCGGTTCCCAACGAGATCAGTTTCGCCAAAGCAATTCTGGAAGCTATTCCCGAAGGGGCTCCGGTGCTGGTCGCTTTCGATTATGAACCCTCACGCGTAGGAGAGATGGAATCTGTAGCCATGCCCGTGCTGGATAATCTTATGCTGTTGAAACATCCCTACCTGACCTTTGTTTCAAGCAATGAGAATGGTTCCATGCTGGCAGAACGCCTCCTTTCCGGACCGTTGGCTGAGCGCAACTACCAAAGCGGAGTCACCTACCAGAACCTGGGGTACCTGCCCGGCGGTCAATTGGGCGTGCGTGCTTTTGCTCAAAACCCTGCCGAATCCATGAATGTAGAAATATCTCTTGCCCCCGCATGGACATCGGGTCCGGGTTGGGGCAATGAAGTGACCTTGAATGATTTTGCCGCCATCCTTCTCATTACAGACAGTGCTGATGCCGCCCGGGCGTGGATCGAACAGACCCAGGATATCCGAAGCGCATTCCCCATTCCATTCATTGTTGTCTCCAGTGCGCAGGCCGCGCCCATGATCCAGCCCTATTATGACTCAGGCCAGGTCAACGGTATGGTATCGGGCCTGTACGGCGGCGCGATCTACGAAGGACAATATAATCGCCCCGGCGTGGCGCGCAACTACTGGGATGCCTATAGCATCGGTTTGTTGATCGCCATGTCCTTTGTGTTGGGCGGCGGGTTCCTCAACCTAGCCTTTGGAATGCGTGACCGGGCTGCAAAAAGGGAGGCGAAATAACATGGTCATCTCTACCGACTTGATCGGCGGCGTGCTGGGTTTCCTGTTCACCATTCTTATCCTTAGCTATCTGATCGGGGATAATCCGCTCTTTCGTATTGCTGTCTATCTCTTTGTTGGCGTTGCCTCGGGATATGTCGCTACAGTGGTATTCTGGCAGGTCATCATCCCGCGTCTTTGGCTCCCAACCTTGGAGGCTGTGCAAACCCTTTCGCTGGCCAGGGGAATTTATATGCTCTTCCCATGGCTGGGTATCTTGTTCATTTTTATGAAGGTTTCACCGGGCATGTCTGGGGCCGCCCGTATTACCATGGCCTTTCTTGTCGGTGCAGGTGCGGCCGTGACCCTCGTGGGCGCATTGACCGGCACGCTCCTCCCGCAAATTGGCGCAGCCATTAATTTCTTCGATCCGCGTCTTGCAGCAGCCCGTAACATTTCCACATTGGAAGTGATGGGAAATGGCCTTATCCTCATGCTGGGAACCGTCACCTCGCTGGCTTACTTTCATTTTGGCGCGCGTCCCAAAGCGGACGGTTCCATACGCCGCTTCGGCCTGATCGAACTCATCGCCCTGGTGGGGCGCATCTTCATTGGCATTACATTGGGAGCGATCTTTGCAGGCGTATACGCCTCCGCATTGACCGCTCTGATCGAACGCATTTCATCACTGGTTGACTTTGTCACCAATCTGTTTGGATTATTCGGGATCCTTTAGGAATCATGCCCTCTTCACTGGTCACAGGTAACTCTCTCCTAGCCATCGATGTCGGCGCGGCAAACACGCGCGCGGTCCTGTTCGATGTCATCGAAGGTGAATATCGCTTCGTGGCATCCGGCTCAGCCCCCAGCACCGCCGAAGCGCCCATTCGGGATGTTTCTGAAGGCGCGCGCAATGCTATCGAACATCTTCAATCCATTTTGCAGAGAAAAATGCTCGACTCTTCGCGTGACCTGATCCTTCCATCCCAGACCGATGGCTCCGGTGTGGATGGGTTGGTGGTCACCATTTCTGCAGGTCCTTCCATAAAGACCGTCGTCGTCGGTCTGCTCAAGGATGTCTCGCTTGAAAGCGCCCGTCGTCTTACGGAATCCACCTATGCCCGCATCCTGGACACCATCAGCCTGAGCGACCAGCGCAAGCCGGATCAACAGATCGACAGCCTCCTCCGCACCCGCCCCGAATTGATCGTGATCGCAGGCGGCACCGACGGCGGCGCATCGCGCTCCATTCAAAAACTGCTCGAGCCCATCGGCCTGGCAAGCTATCTGATGCCCGCGGAAAAACGCCCCGCCGTCTTGTTCGCGGGTAACGAAAAACTGGCTGGCGATATCAAAACCCTGGTGGGTTCACTCGCCTCTTCTCTGCATTTCAGCCCGAACATTCGCCCTTCGCTTGATATTGAAGACCTCGACCCAGCCGAACGTGAACTGGCGCACATGGTCGTTACCATCCGCAAAAAAAGCCTCAAAGGCGTGGAACTGCTCGACCTCTGGGCGGGCGGTCACACCCTGCCGACAGCCTATGCCACCGGACGCATGGTGCGTTTCCTTTCCAACGTTTATGGCTCTCAAAAGGGCGCCATTCTAAGCGTGGATCTGGGCGCATCATCTATGGTCGTTTCCGCCGGGTTCAAGAACAAATCCGTGTTGAAGGTATTTCCGCAGTTTGGCATCGGCGAAAACCTGACAGGCCTGTTGAACTACACCACAATAGAAGACATTCTGCGCTGGTCGCCGCTCGACATTCCCTCCAGTGTCATCCTGGATTATCTCCATCAAAAGGCCATGTATCCTGCCACGATAGCAGCCACCAAAGAAGACCTGGTCATTGCGCAATCGGTGGCCAAACAAGCCATGTACCTGGCGATGCAAACTGCCCGCCGCGACTTTCCAAAGGATGCTGCGGTCATCAAACCGTATCTGACCCCGCTCTTCGACCCCATCATTGCCGGAGGCGGAATCTTAAGCGACGCTTCACACCCCGGCCAGGGCCTGCTCCTGCTCCTCGACACGGTGCAACCCGTGGGCATTTCCACCGTCATCCTCGACCAAAATAATCTGCTGCCCCTGCTTGGAGTGGCGGCCTCACAGAACAACATCCTGCCTGTGCAGGTGCTTGAATCGGGAGCTTTCCTCAGCGTGGGGACAATAGTCTCCCCAGTGGTATCTGCAAAATATGGCACATCCATCCTGCGTGCAAAACTGGTCTATGAAAGCGGTGTCGAAGCCCAGGTGGAGCTGAAATATGGAAGCCTTGAAACCCTGCCGCTTGCCATCGGAGAGACAGGTAAATTGAGCATCCAGGTCTCCCATGGTGCGGATATTGGTTTCGGCCCCGGGCGTGGCTCAAAGGATATCCAGGTAAGTGGTGGCGCACTGGGTATTGTCTTCGACGGACGCGGGCGCGCGCTCGACCTGCCCTCCGACCCGGTGCGCAGACGTGAACTCATCAAAAAATGGAACTGGACTCTCGGAGGCGGATAAAAATGCTTGCGCCTGTACATCATGTGATCGGCTTTACGACCATTATCCGTGAACGGGTGTTGCCTGTTTCCGGTCATGTCACAGCTCGCCTTCAACAAAAAGTAACCGCAGGCGATGTGGTGGCAGAAGCCCGTTGGGCGCGCGAACACGTACTTCTCGATGTGGCTCGTATTCTTGGAGTATCCCCAGCCATGGCAGATCGGCTCATCAAATGCAAGGTGGATGATCAATTATCCGCTACTGCTGAGATCGCCATTGGCAAGGGCCTGTTCCCGCGCACAGTTCGAGCGCCGCGTGAAGGCCGTGTGGTGGCAGCCGGAGGCGGGCAGGTATTGATGGAAGTAGGCGAGGCAAAGATCGAATTGCGCGCCGGAATCCCCGGTACTGTTACGCAGATCCTCCCCAATCGCGGGGTGGTGATCCAGACCTCGGGCGCGCTGATTCAGGGCGTTTGGGGAAACGGCCGGGCAGATTCCGGTATTCTGGTCAATCTCATCGAAGCGCCGGATACTGTTCTCACCCCCGGGCGGTTGGATGTCAGCCTGCGCGGCTCGGTCATTCTCGGCGGCATCATCAAGGATATGGACGCCCTTCAGGCCGTGGCAGACCTGCCTGCGCGCGGGTTGATTGCCTCGAGTCTTCATCCTTCACTTTTGCAAAAAGCGCGCGAGACACGCCTGCCGATCCTATTGACGGAAGGCGTAGGCGTACTGCCCATGAACTCCGCTGCGTATAAACTTCTCACCACGAATGCCAAACGCGAAGTGACCGTCAATGCGGAAGTGTATGACCGTTACGCCGGTACACGCCCGGAGGTTATCATCCCGCTTCCCATCAGTTCTGAACCGCCCATGCCGCGTGAAGTGGAAACCTTCGCGCCGGGACTTCAGGTGCGAATGCGGCGGCCGCCTGCTATGGGCATGATCGGCTCCATTATCGCCATCAAGCCGGGTCTCACCGTTCTGCCCAGCGGTTTGCGCGCGCCTGCGGCTGAGGTCAAACTGGAAAATGGCGAGACCGTTACCGCACCTCTCATAAACATGGAAGTTGTGGGATAATACTTTTAAACAATGGTTTGACCATGAATACATGGTCGTAAAACAATCAGGAGAGTGCTCCATGTCCTTCGACGACTCAAATTTTGACAACCCCGAAGAAGCCCCGCTGCCCGAAGAATCGAACAACAATCGTACCTTTTTGATCGCAGCCGGTATCTTGGGCGGTATCATATTGATCTCCATTGCCTGTCTTGTGGGCGTTTTCCTTTTTACCCGCAACAACAATGCCAATTTACAGGCCCAGTCTGCGGCCATTACCCAGACCTCTGAAGCGGCCAGCCTCTTCGTCCAACAGGCATTAACCTCCACCTTTGAAGCGGCCATCCAGCCGACTGCCACTCAACCGCCAACCTTCACGGCTGTGGTCAATGTCGCCACCGCCACCAATACTCCGGACCCGAATGCAATCCCCACCGGGAGCACACCTATTGCAGGTGTGGGAACCTCCTCTGCTGCTACTGCTACAGTGGGCGCGGCATTGACCCAGGCAGCCAACGCCCAGTTGACCATCGTCCCAACCTCCACTGCCCTGCCGCAAACCGGTCTCGTTGAGGATGTGGGCATCCCCGGCTTGGTTGTGATGGCGCTGGCCTTCATCATCGTCATCCTGCTGGCGCGAAGATTGCGCACAGCCCCGGTACGATAAGCTCTCAATTGTGAATCAAAATCGCCCGCAAATTTTGCGGGCGATTTTTCTTTTGCAGCTAAATATCCAACTTTATATACAAGCGTTTGTTCTTTCTCCCTTTGTTGTCTGTGCGGAAGATACTGAAACGGCCAACCTCCAGGGTTGAATCGACATGAGTTCCGCCGCAGGCTTGGGCGTCGAAATCGGAGATCTCCACCACACGTACCTTCCCATCCACGACGGGAGGTTTGACGTCTAACGTGCGAAGCAGGTCTTTCCTTGTTTGAAATTCTTCCTCCGATATATAGTATGAACGAATGTGATGGTCTGACTGTAGTACTGCATTGACCTTTGATTCCAACTCGGCACTGATGATGGCGGAGAAGTTTTCCAGGTTGAAGTCAATGCGGGAATAATCCTCGCCGATCTGCACGCCGGTGATCCAGCCGTTGTAATCGCGCAGGGCGATGGTATTCAGCACATGCAGGACGGTGTGATAGCGGGCAAAGGCGAGTCTTCTTTTGTCATTGATCCGTACGCTTATGGTTTGTCCGGTCAGGTTTTCATCCAGGGTGGAATTACACACATGCCAGATGACTTGGTCTTCATCTGAGTAAGCTGACTCGATCTCGACCATACGGCCGTCCGGCAGGGTGGCGAATCCGTTATCGGCTGGCTGTCCGCCTCCACCAGGGTGGAAACAGGTCCGGTCGAGTGCGAAGCGTTTATCCTGAATCGCAATGACCATTGCTCCGGTTTCGAAGCAATGGTCATCCTGTGTGTAAAGCCGTTCCGTTGCCTGCAAGGGCATAAAAATTTTATACCACGCTCTCTGCCACGGTTTTGCCGTATCCGAGCAGAGCCTTGACCATGTCCTGTGTGCGGCCTTCGGCATAGACGCGCAAAACGGGTTCTGTGCCAGAGGGGCGGATCAGCAGCCAGGAGTCGTCGGCCATGATGTATTTTACGCCGTCACGCTGACTGATCTCGCTGACTTTTGCGCCGCCGATCTCAGCCGGGGCTTTTTTGGTGAGGAACTCGGTCATCTCGGCCTTGGCCACAGGGCGGCTCAGGCGCAGGTCGACGCGTTCGTAATATGCCGGGCCGACATCTGCAAGCAGGTCATCCACCATTTCGCCAAGCGACTTGCCGGATGCTGCGAGCATTTCGACGATGAGTAGGCCCATGATGGGGCCGTCGCCTTCGGGAATATGTCCCTTGAAGGAGATGCCGCCAGATTCCTCGCCGCCGATAAGCACATCCTCGTTCATCATGATGTCGGCGATGTGATTGAAGCCGACGGGGGTTTCATAAATTTTGACGCCGTAGCGATTGGCAAGTCTATCCAACATGCGTGTGGTGGAAACGGTGCGGACGACCGCGCCGGTCATGCCGCGTTTTTCGACGAGGTATTTCAACGAGAGCGCCATGATCTTATGCGGGTCCACGAAATTACCGCGTTCATCCATCGCGCCGATACGGTCGGCATCGCCATCGGTGACCACGCCGAAACTGCCAAAGCCTGAGCTGACCGCACTCGATAATGCGCCGAGGTTCTTGGCAATGGGTTCGGGATGGACGCCGCCGAAGCCGGGATTCATTTCACCGCGGATCTCGTAGACCTCACAGCCCGTGCCCTGCAAAAAGGATTTGATCACGCCTCTACCCGAACCGTACATGGCATCTGCCACGAAGCGCTGGGGATTCTCGGCGATGACATCGGTGTTAATGAGTGTGCGCAGGTGGTCGAAGTAGGCGGGCAGGGGATTGAAGCGTTGGATCAGACCTGCTTCACGCGCCTTTTTGAAATCCATCAGGTTAGGGCCACGCGCCTGTTCCTCGTTGTCGTTGATATAGACCTCGACGCGGCGGCATTGTTCGGGCAGGGCCGAGCCGCCGAAGGCGCCTTTCAACTTGACGCCGTTGTAGCGCGGCGCATTGTGCGAGGCGGTGATCATTACACCCGCAATAGCATTGTTGTGTTTGACGGCATACGAAATGGCAGGTGTTGGTGAATCGGATTGCGCCAGCAGGACGGTGAATCCGTTGGCGGCGAGCACGCGTCCGACCTCGCCTGCGAAGCGGTCCGAGAGGAAGCGGGTGTCGTAGCCGATGACAATTTTCTTGTGGTCAACGGTTTCTGATTTATCCCAATGATCCGAAGCAACGGCGTCGGCAATGGCCTGTGAGACCATGCGCAGGTTGCCGAAGGTAAAGCTATCCGAGATGACGGCACGCCAGCCGTCGGTTCCAAAATGAATGGGCATTGTTTCTCCTTGGATGGAAATTTGACATGCAAAGGTGACAGCCCATCAGAAGGACTGTCACCAGGTTTTGTGAAGTTATGGTTTTGGGGTAACGCTTGGTGTGGGGGTCGAATTGGGGGTGGCGGTTGCTTCAAAGTTCGGGGCAGGGGTGGCATAGGAGATGACCGACTCCAGCAGCCAGCCTTCGATGCGTTGTCCGTTGACAGTGGCGATGACCTTGACCCAGGTAATGGTGTTCACGTCGGCAAATTCGGAGGTCGCCTCCACGATGGTGCCGTTGAGCAGGGTCATCACATAGGTGCCGCCGGGCGCATCGCGCAGGTTTGCTCCGCCGCCTTCATTGGCCGCAACCTTGCCATATACGGGTGTGGGTTGAATGGTGAGAGTGATGGTGGGAGTCTCAGTGGCAGGCAGGGTGATCTCCAGCGTGAGTGGTACGGCGCTGGGAGAAACATCTGTGGTTGCTTCTTCGGAGGAGATGGCAGTTGGAGTTTGCGTTCTTTGGGCGGAAGTCGCTGTCAGCTGCGGACTCTGTGTGGAGGTGGCGGGCAGGCTCGGGGTCGTAGTGGGAGGCGGGGCGATGATCTCAGTGGTGGGAGTGGACACGGAGGGCGCTTCCGTTCTGAACGGGGAGCCTGATCCCATTAAGAAGACGAGGAGTCCAATGAAGAGGACGAGGGTCAACCCGCTGAGCAAGATACCTCCAAGCGAAGGACGCAGACGCAGGATGAAAAGAGTGATGAGACCTAGTACGCTTGTCATCCCAAAGTGGACAGCGAAGACGAGCAGACCTTGCAGCCAGACATCCGGCAGGCCGGAGCCGATGCCGAAACCGGAAGCACTGATGGGCAGATAGAATGCGTAGGCAATCAACACGCTTGGAAGGAAGGGTTTATCTTCTGAGCGTGCAAAGGAGATGACGAGGGTGATCGCGCCGAGGGCAAAGACCAACAGTTCGGGGATCCACAAGCGCGAGTGTAGGAAGACGTTGTTGAGCGTGATGGGCATGAACAGCCGCGCGGCGAACCCGGTGATCAGCCCGCCCAGGAAAACAAAGGCCAGGCTGATAATAAGCGCCATGACGGTTTCGAACATGAACCGCATGGAGCCGCTGAGCAACGCAAGCAAAAACCCCACCCAGGGGGTCATGAGCGGAGCGACGAGTATGCCGAATAAAAGCACAGCCTGTGAATCGAGCAGATACCCAAGCCCAAGAATTGCGCCGCAGGCTAGGGAGAATACGAACAGCTCAATGGATGGGTAGGCACGGCGCGCAAGCGATGCGATTAACTCCGCCTGCCCTTCTGCATCGGTGGGGATGGCTGATGAGCGGCGGGTAGCTCTCCTGCGGCGGACGCGCGCAGCGGATGATTCCGATTCGTGCGGCGGTTCGACTGGCAGGATGGGATCTTCAGGTAAGGACATGGGTTCAATTATACCCAGCGTATTCACAAATTGTGCCTTTTAAAGGGAAAACGCAATTTGTAAATATGCGAGTAGGAAGGATGGGAGATGGAAGGTTAGGATTCCCTGTTGTATGATTCGGAACCTGTTCCCTTCATTTTGCGTATGCCATTAAAGAGCTGATCCAGGAAAGGAAAATTCATGAACGAGCCTCGTGTCTTTAAAAATTCTCCAGCCGTTGTTATTGTGATCGTGATCATATTTCTGGTTTTAATAGGCGGGATCGTGTTTACAACCGGCCTTGAAAATTCATTTATTGTGCTGCCCATGGCGGCATTTGGTCTGTTTGTCTTTGGCTTGATCTTCGTGGCGAATTCATCCAAGGTTATTATTACTGATGAGGAGATCACCGCGCAAAACCTCTTCGGCTCACGGACATTGCGTTGGACAGAGATTAACCGCGTTTCGGGCAGGGGCTATGAGATCAAATTGCACAACTACGATGAAGATGTAACGGTTCATCCCAGCTCGGGCCTGCCCGGCTACGAACAGATCGTGGATTTGATCGGAGCGAAACGCCCGGACTTGTTCAGTCCGCAGGAATACGGCGAGATGCGGCGCGGGATCGTGCCGTTCATGTTGATGGCGCTGGTCATCCTGCTGATTCTGGGTGCGATGGTTGCATTTGTCATTGCAGCGCTGTCTTCCTCAGATACGCCCATTGTCAGTTTGCTTCCCCTGGCGGTCTTTGGGTTTATTGTCTTTGTCATCGGCGGGATGATGTTATCCATTCCGCAGGCTGTCACCCTGGACGGATACTCATTGAATCTGAAATATCTATTCAGCGAGAGATCCATCCGCGCGGACGAGATCAAATACATTCAGTTTTGGTACACTCAAAGCCGCAATGGCAAGCACTACTACATCGCCCTGCATCTGATGAGCGGAAAACAGCTCCGCCTCTCGGGCTTGGGAGTCAGTATGCCGATCGCGTATCTAGTCATGAAGAATTGGCATCAGGCAAACATGCGTGGACAATCTGCGAACATGCCGCAGAACAATATTGCACCCAATTGGTCGGATAATTCCGGAAGGTAGACAAGAGAAATTCGTCAGACAAATTCCAAAATTAACACGCATCTCTAACAGTCCGTTAACCGCGCACCTGCTATAATGTTCCCTGCCACTACAAAAACGGCACAGGATGCCTGACACGCGAAACTCTGCGCGTGACACCTCTGAAAGGCAGGTACACCATCATGATCCTTTTTTATCCCCCCCTTCACCCATAAAAC
>JAEURI010000034.1 GCA_016789225.1 Anaerolineales bacterium | reverse complement strand
TTGATCGAGGTCGAGAGAATGCCATAGGGCGAAATCGCCGGGTTACCCATTTGCAGGCGGTCCACACCGTTATCGCGGCTGTCGGTATTGTTGATGAGGTTATCAACGTAGCCCTTGCTACTGTTGTAGCCTTCCAACAAGCCAGCGACTGCGAAATTGGTGTAGTCCACCCCGACGACGTATCTGCCAGGCGGCAGTTTGTCGAATAAATAGTAACCGGTTGCATTGGTAATGTCCCAGGCAAGCCAGTCATCGGTGGTATTGCCAAGAGCGTTAATGTCATCAGGCTGACCGTTGCCATCACTATCCTGATACAAGCTAACGCGCACTCCGGGTATGCCCGGCTGGTCACCCGCTGTCCCTGTATCCCAGTCGTCGCCCGCGTTGATCGAGCCGCTGTTGTTCGGGTCATACCAGACGCGGTTACCCAAGCTGCGCGGCGGGCGGACGAAGCCGAAATCAATGGTCAGATTGCTGTCGTTGTCTTCCTGCCCAAAATTGCCGACGTTGTTCGGACCGTATGCGCCGCTTGTGTTGATATCGATCTCGTTGACAGGAGTCAGCGGCTCGGTGTTGTAAGCCATGGCAATGACCGTACTGCTAATGCCATTCGTGCCAGGTGCGGCATTGTCAACACCGTTATCGTCGGTGTCATCAAGGTTGTCGGTGTCGTTACCGGTGCTACTGGTGTAGTTTACGAGTGAGCCTGCACCATTAAAGTTCGATGCAGGAATATGCACAAAGTAATTCGCGCCTGGCTGCAGACGCTCGAAGAGGTAGTAGCCGGTGGCGTCGGTTGTGGTAGTGTACATCAGGCTATCTGTTGCGATTTGCAGGCCGGGCGTGCCGTTGGTATCGCGCCACAGTTGGACGGTGACTCCACTAACCCCAACCTCAGTTCCATCTTGCAGGCCGTTATTGTATCCGGTGCGGAAAGGTGTCGTACCTGCACCCTCATCAATCCAAACGCGGTTCCCCAAACTCAGAGGTGGAATAAAGCCAAAGTCAACTGTTACATTGCTGGTTGTATCGATCTCACCAAAACGCCCAATGTGTCCTGGGCCATCGCCAGCTGTGGGGTTGAAACCGGGGGCGGAGCTACTGTCGTTGCTCAGGTGTGATTCGCCTGTTTGTTCGTTGATACCACGTGTCAGCATAATCGAGCCACTGAAAACGCCAGTGATCTCGGGGAAAGCGGCATCAATACCATTATCGTCGCTATCCATGTTGGGCGTGTTGATATTGCCAGGCACGCCTACATTTTCAGAGCCAGTCACCTGGCTGCTATACCACCCTGCAAGCGGACCGCCGGTTTGGAAGTTACTGGCCGCGATTTCGACATAATATGGGCCAGGGTCAAGGTTATCGAACAGGTAGAAACCATCAGAATCGGTGGTATCGGTACGAATGAGTTCGACTCCCTCAGGAATTCCATTGGCATTGCCATCACGATATAAACGAACCAAGGCTCCGACAACAGGCGGTTCCCCGGTCTGACGAATACCGTCATTGATCGCGCCACCGACCCCCGCACCATTGTCTTTCCAGATGTGGTTGCCGATGCTGAAGGGAACATCAGAACCGCCGAAGAAACCGAAGTCGAGGGTTAGATCGCTGTTATTATCGCGTTCGCCGTTGACGCCGCGCCGCTGACCGGGCAAGCCGTCGCGGTTATTGTTGGAAAGGTCGGCTTCAGCAGTAGGCTCGGTGCCGGGCTGCAGGGTGAAGGCCCAACTCAAAACCTCCTGACCAGGGGTAACCGGGTCGATGCCGTCATCTGCGCTGTCGACTGTATTTGAGGCGGGTGTTGTGTAGGTGGCCGTCGCAGGCGTGCCGGTACTGCTACGCAATTGATAAAGCGGGTCGCCAACAATATCGAAGTTGCTGGCCGGAATGCCGATGACGTAACGATTATTGTTCATGTTCCCCGAATCATAGGGGATGTTACTGAACAGATAGTAGCCTTCGGCATCCGTGGTGGTTGAAGAAATGGCAGGCCCATCGGGAACGCCATCGTTATTCACATCACGATAAAGATTTACAAGTACATTCGCAATACCAGGCGTGGTATCGTCGGGGGCGTTGATCGTGCCGCTGTTATCGGCGTCGCGCCAGACGCGATTGCCCACACTCATGCGCTCGGGCACGGTAATACCGACCTTGCGCGGTTCGGATGCAAGCAGGTCTTCGATGACAACCGGAGCACCGCTATCCTTATCGTATGACCCGACATGCGAGAATGAGTTCCAGGCAATTTCGCGGGAAAGGGCATCATCGGTATCGAAGCCGTTTAGAGGAGCATCAGAAGGAATGTGCATGGGAACGCCAAAGCGCAATTCGCTGCCGGCAGGCACGGCATTAGCAATGCTTGGGGAAGGCAGCGAGCCATCATTGTTCAAGCGGATGCGGTAGGAACGCACAAGCGTCCAGTCGGTGACAGCACCTTCCAAAGCCCAGTTGTTATCACAGCCGCCTGGCACAGTTGCACCCACCGGCTGGTCGAATACTTCGGGACGACAAGGGTTGATGGTGTAGTTGTATTCAATGGTAAAGTCTGTTGAGACTAAACCGCCAGGGCCTTGTATAAATTGAATGGGGCCGGTCAGGCTCGGGCGGAATTCGGAGGCGCGTGACGTATTGGCCAGCACCCCGCCTGAGCCAGTATCCCCAACGCGGGGCAAAATGTCATAGAGTACATATTCCAGCATTGGCACATTGCCATCGTTGAAGACACGCAGGTTATATTCGAAATCATCAATTGTGGTATCGGCGGGGGGAGGAGCAAATTGATTGGGACTGAGCGCACCTTCGGGGAAGGCTTGGGCAATACATGGGTAGCGAGTGAAAGGGTTGGTGGGGATGCTCGTCAACCCGTCTGTGCCGCCATTCGGGCAGGATGCATCTGGCAGGTAGGTGGATGCCAGCACTACTTGATTGTTATTGGGAGAAATGCTGCGAATCCATTTCTCACCACGTAATGCCGCTGAACGTTCAACCACATAAGGATCTGGGTTACGGCAACCAAACTCGGCAATATTTCCATCTGTATCCACGTCACTGGAATCTGCGAGTTGTGTGCCGATCTCACAAAGGACTTCAGTTGAATCAGTGACGGCGTATAAATTGTTGGTATAGGTACCAGGGTCCTGACCACGCGGCACATACCCGTAGAACTCGACTGTTAGATAACGGCTGCCCAGCGGTAAAGGTGCAACGGTGAGACTGGGCCATTCCCACTTAAGCACCTGACCAACCTGGGTAAAGGTAGGTTGAACAACAGCGCCGCCATCCAGGGTGGCGGTTCCGTTGCGAACGAAGACAAAATCCGGCCCGACGGGAGAAGCTGTGTCTCCCGGCAGGATATCCTGAATGGTGGGGTTAACCAAATTCTCTGAAGAACGTTCGGTCAGTTCAAGGGTGAGTGTATACCTGACAGTATCACCTGGAAGAATTTTGGTGTCGGATATAAAACCCAGAATGGTAGGGTCATCGATATCGTCCCAGGGGCCACCAGGTGTCTCGCTCTTGGAGACACGCAAGCTGACCAGATTGCCCTGCACAGTTATTGTTTCGTTATTGCAGGGGTCCGTGACGGGGGTGCCACTGCTATCGGTGCGAGTGGTCCGCACACAGTTAGTGTACGTATTCCCCGCCACCGCTGCCGGTAGGATGACAGGAGAAGGTGGGTCTGTGGATACGGGAGTGGCACGGGGAGTCACGCGAACTTCGGGACTGCTGGTGAATGACCAAGTGTAGGGCAAGCCTGGCTGGGTATAGGTATAAGGTGCTAATCCATCCGGATCGTATTCGAAACGCCAGCGCACGTTGGTAATATTTGTAACAGGTGCGGCATATGTGGCATTGGTGTTGTAAAGGGCGGGCGAACCAGGAAAAGCGGTATAACTGCTGCCGTTGTTGGTGGAGTATTCGATGTGGGCGCGCACATGTTGGAATGCTGCTGACCATCCGCCACTTGTAACGCTGAGGACGCGTAATTGGGGCGGCAGGTTATCCACCAGGATCAGGTTGTTGGAGGGATAGTTGGTATTGTTGGTATCAAGATTAAGAATAAAGCGCCCCGTGCCTGTGAGTCCGATCGGATCGCCCGCGTCATCCTTACTGTAGTTCGGTACTTCGGCAATTGGGTCGATGTCATGGTTGATGTTTCCGCCGGAGCCGGTACAAGGAGTTGTACAAGTTCCAGTCGATGGGACGTAGTCCGCGTCGAAATCGACGGTGTTGGTCACGTTATTTCCCACCACAAACGGGCCAGGCGGAGTGCCGCTGGGACTGTTGTAGCGAATGGTCACAAAGCGCGTGACACAGTTGGGCGGGTAAACCGGCCCTGCAACCGACCAGGTCACGGTCCCCGGACCCGGCGCATAAACACCACTGTTGCTGGCCGAGACAAAAACCGCACCGACAGGCAGTGTATCGACGATGGTGATATTGTTCAAGGCCACATTGCCTTCACCGGGGGGGGGCGGCGTCGGGCAAAGATTGATTTGGTAGGTAACGTCGGTATCGACGGTTGGCTCAATAATCGGGCTGGATAGGGCCTTCGTGACAGCCCAATAAGGGTTCGCTACACCGATAGTAATTGGCGGTGCGCTGGCAGGGGTTGTATTTTCCCAGTTGGGCAAACCGGTGGGCGCAATCCGCCCGGTGACTGTGTTATTGATCGTGGCCGGAAGCGGGCGCAGGTCGTAATTCACCTGCACGGCAATGACCGCATCATACTGCGAGCCATCGAGCAGGTTATTATCATCCTTTGTGATGCGGATCGTTCCAGCTGGCGACTCGGTCATGGTGAACCCGGCAGGTACGGAAGACTGAGCGGGGATATACGTCAGACCGGCTTGGAGTACGTCCGTGATCTCCATTGGGCCGCAGGGTGTGGTCAGGTTACTACAGGCAAAGTGAATGCGGTAACGGATGATGTCACCCACCTGAGCTGTGGTGATATTGCCTTCAACGGTTTTGGTCAAGGTCAAATCTGTCCCTGCGGCGCGGACAGGCGAAACCTGTGACATGACCATTGAAAACACCAGAGTCATAGCCAACAAAAAAGAACGAATGGATTTCATCATGAAAATTACCTCTGATCAAACTAACAGATTACCGGCCCGCACAGAAAAAAAAAAGCAACCTCGGTCTTTGCCGGGATTTGCTTTGATGTATAAATCATCTCCTCTCTACCCCAAATAGAAGAGAATTTTTATAGTGCGACGAAGCTAAGATAATGAAAATTTATTAACTATTTATATTTTATAGGTAAATAGTACTATGTCAACAGTAAAAACTTTCAAAAAAGATGGTTCTAGAGAAAACAAGACAATATTTATCCGATTTTCATGGGACAAGGTGCTTATGGAATTCATACAGATGACCCGAAGGCGGGGTGATAAAATAAAAAAACCATGTCCATTGTCCCCTCGATGCTTCCAGATTTTCGCGTGCGGCAGCGTGATTACCTGCTGGAGATTTCGCGCCTTATCACCCAGGAACTCGACCTGGAAAAGCTCCTCGCGCGCATTCTGAAAATCTCGATTGAAATGCTCGCCGGGCAAGCGGGACTGATCGCGCTCAAACTACCCGACGGCTGGCGCGTCGCAACAGCCCATGGCATCGCTCCGGCCTTTCTCTCCTACTTAAGCCCCCTGCTTGCCGAAGAGAAGGTACGCGAGCTGGACGTACTCGAACTTAACCGCATGTTAAAGGAACTGACTTATACCGCCAGCATGGGCCTGTTGAACGGAACCGGCCTGCCACTTGCTGCACATGGACAGGTCATCGGTGTAATCTTCATCTTCCGAAACTATCCAGATATGTTCACTCCCAATGACCGCATGTTGCTGCAAGCCTTCGCAGACCAGGCAGCCATCGCCGTGTTCAACGCTCAACTGTATGGTCAGGTGACCTACGAGAAAAAACGCCTCGACGCCCTGCTCGAATCCGCTGCTGACGGCATCATCATCCTTGATTCCCAATTCAACATCGAGCGCTGCAACGAAGCTTTTGCCAACCTTTTCGGCCTGACCCGCGAAGAGATTGCCGGGAAGCCTCACAAAGAGATCATCACATGGAAGCGCGACCCAGAGGGCAATACATTGGAGGAAGAGGCTGCCAACGGCTGGCCTCTGACGCCCAACGCAACAATATATGTAGAAGGCGATCTCACACGCCCTATGCCACCGGCCCTGCCAGTGGGAATTACCTACGCGCCCCTGCTTTCTGAGGAAGGTAAATTGCGAAATGTGATTGTTGCAGTTCGCGATATCACCCACTTTCGCACAGCGGATGAGATCAAGGCTACGTTCATCTCGATCGTCAGTCATGAATTGAGAACACCGGTTGCTCTCATCAAGGGATATGCTTCCACGCTCAGGCGCGCCGATGCGAAATGGGACAAGCACACCATCAATGACTCGCTGGCCGTCATTGAAGAGGAAGCAGACCGTCTCTCTAAAATGATAGATGACCTGCTCGACGCCTCACGCCTGCAAGCTGGAGGCCTCAGCTTGAATCAGGCCGATGTCGCCCTCCCCAGCCTTGCGTTAAGAGTGAGCGAACGGTTTGGCTCCCAATCGCCGAAGCACAAAATCGTCACCGACTTCCCGGATAAATTTCCCATTATCCTCGGCGATGAAAACCGACTGGAGCAGGTGCTTTCGAATTTGGTGTCAAATGCCTTGAAATACGCCCCCGAAGGCGAGATCAAGATCAGCGGCTCAGTTTTGCCAGACCAGGTGATCATTTGTGTCAGCGACAAGGGCCCCGGCATCGAAGCCAAGGACCTGCCACATATTTTCGACCGCTTCTATCGTTCGACGAACGCCGTCAAGCAGACGAAGGGCGCCGGGCTGGGGTTGTACCTGGCACGAGCGATTGTGGAAGCCCATGACGGGCGCATTTGGGCAGATGCTTCTCCCGGCCCCACTTCAACGGAATCTGGCGCGCGAATTTGCTTCTCCCTGCCACGATAACCCTACTTACGGGTCTCCCAACCCGTATGGGGAGCAAGGTAAAATCATCCTATATTCCAATTAAAAAAGGAACCCCTCATGCCCAAAACTATCCCCCCTCGAAACAAGGTAAGTAAAAAATACACGTGGAATGCTGAAAGTGTTTTCAAATCACCCAAGGAATGGGAAGCCGCCCTTCAGGCGGTGATAAATGATATTCCAAAAGTAAAGTCATTCGAAGGAAAACTGGGAGAAGGCCCTGAAACCCTCCTGAATGGAATCAAGACCATCGAAGCGCTGATCGCCAAAGCGCAGACGGTCTTTATGTATGCGCAATTCACCTACGCAGTCGATACCACCAACCAGGCCGCGGCGGCGATGGTCGGCAAAGCCCAGGGCATGTCCGGGCAGGTTGGCGCAGCAACCTCCTTCCTCAACCCGGAACTGCTCTACATCGGCAGGGAAAAACTCGAAAGCTGGATGAACGAAAACGAAGAGCTTGCCGTATATCGCCATAGCTTCGACGATCTCTTCCGCCAGCAGGCGCATGTCCGCTCCGCCGAGGTGGAGGAAATTTTGGGCATGACGGCAGACCCGTTCAGCGGCCCGTCCACTAGCTCCAGCATGTTGGTCAATGCTGATTTCAAATTCGCCCCCGCCAAAGACAGCAAAGGCAAAAAAATCCCCGTCACACAAAGCAACTACTATTCGACCCTGCTTGAACACTCTGACCGCAAGGTACGGCAGAGCGCCTTTGAAAGCTATCACGACAAACATCTCGAATTCAAGAATACGCTGGCGGCGAACCTTTCCACTTCCATCAGCGCGAATGTTTTCAATATGCGCGCGCGCCGCTTCGACTCCACGCTTTCGGCTTCGCTGTTCAACAACAACATCCCCGACGAGGTTTTCCACAACCTGATCAACACCTTCAAGAAGAAACTCCCGGTCTGGCATCGTTACTTCGAGATCAAGCGCAAGGCCTTGAAACTCAAGGATATTCAATACTTTGACATGTGGGCGCCCATCGCCAAAAAGAAGGTGAGCATCCCCTTCGAAAAGGCCGTTGACTACATCAGCGACAGCCTCAAACCGCTCGGAGATGAATACGTCTCCGCACTTAGGGATGGCTGTCTCAAACAACGCTGGGTGGATTCAACTCCAAACCTTGGCAAGATGAACGGCGCCTTTTCCTATGGCTCGACCGAAACCCATCCCTTCATTATGATGTCCTACACCGATGAAGTGGGCAGCATGAGCACCCTGGCGCACGAGCTCGGTCACTCAATGCACTCCTACCTGACCTGGAAGAATCA
>JAEURI010000240.1 GCA_016789225.1 Anaerolineales bacterium | reverse complement strand
TTTGTTTTGTGCAGAGGAGGTCATAGGAGTTCCTTGGGTAATTGGTAATTGAGTAAACACAGGAAAGGGGTTGTGGTTGTGGAATTATACGGGTAGAAAGTGGGAAGTGGGAAGTGAAACCGAGGATGAAAGGATGAGCCTAATTTTTTAGTGTAAAATTCGCTAATGAGTTGAGAATTAAGGTATGCATGTCTTGGAACTGGCGATGACGGTGATTAAATTAATCAATACATTGCCTGTGTAAGCCAGCCCCTCTGTCCTTCGAACATCTCCCCCAAATCCCCTATGGGGACGATGCTCGACGATAGTGCTGTCGATTTTGGGGAAGGACCTGAAATAAAAAATAACAAAGACCTCGGAGGTTTGTAAAACCTCCGAGGTCTTTCTATTTACAATTCCCCTATTTCAAACGCAAAATCGACACCACGCCGCGATGGTCTGAATATCCATCCGTCTCGGCCAGATAAGTGGACAGCACCTCCCAATCAGAACTGACGAAGATGTAGTCGATCCTCACCATCCATTCCGGGAAAAAGATCCCGGCGATCTGAGGTCGGCTGGTGCCGGGCGATTCATTTCCGGGGAAGGTATGCCCTAAACCAAGCCCGCCTTCCAACCAGGCATCCTGAAGGCCGGAATTGATCAAAGTAGCATAGGCATCGTTTAGAAATACGTCGTTCACATCCCCGGCGACAATGGCAGGCCCGGAGTGTTCAACCAAAAACCTGTCGATTCGTTGCGCATGGTGTGTACGCGACTCTGACAATTTCTTAACTCGTTGCATGTCCATCATGGCCCAAAAGGCAGTCGGCGGCATATGGAAATTCAAGACATGCACCGTCTGCCCGTTCCAGTTCACATCCAATAGAATGGGAGTGCCCCCCCCGGCCCCGCCCAACTCAGAATAAATCAGCGCAAATGGATGCTTGCTGATAAGGCTCATCCCAACCGGCACATCGGATGGAAAATGCAATTGATAAGGATATAAATCCTTCATCTCATTTTCCAGATATTCCGACATCCCAAAACTGGTCTCCTGCATAAATACAATATCCGCCGCTTCCTCACGGATCACATTTCCCACAGCGCCAGTTTCAGGGGTGTAGACCAGCATATTGTAGGTCATCACCTTTAAATGATCGTTCGAGTCCGAAATCCCTCCGCCTTTGGGAATAAAGAACCTGCCATACATAAATAGAAACAACCCAAAAGCGATCGATGCGGCAACCTGATGCCTGCGAATCTTCAGAAAAAAACCGAACAACGCCGGAAGAAGTAAAACTAGAAAGAATTGGAACGCGAACATATTCACCACGCTCACCCATGCAAACCGTCCATGCGTGAAAGTGGAGAGAAAATACCAGACAAAGAAAAAGAGAAATGCCAGGTCAATAAATACAAGAATGAATTTTAGGGTTTTTTCTTTCATAGTTTCCCATAAAGACACTGGCGGACATCTTTCCGATGCCCGCCAGTGTCTTCGTTATCGATTTTCAATTAGCTCGATTTCACCAGGCCCACCTTCAAGGTCTCGCCTTCAAAGGCATCTTCCACCACAGACGCATTCGCGGGCGGAGTGGCGAAGGACAGCTTCACCGTCAGCGTCTCAGACTTGATGTAATCGGCGTGAGTCTCCACGGCGGTCTTCAACCCGGCGCTGGCTTCCACGAACAGTTCGATGCGGTCGGCAACGTCCAAGTCCGCGGTCTTGCGCAGGTCTTGCACGCGGCGCACGAATTCACGCGCCATGCCTTCGGCGATGAGTTCCGGCGTGAGCGTGGTGACGAGCGCCGCCACATACGCGCCATCTTCAGCGACGGCAAAGCCTTCCTTCGCCAAAGCTTTGACTTCCACTTCTTCCGAGATGATGTGGAAGGTCTCGCCTCCGGCTTTAACTTCAAGCGGGTTGCCGGTCAACAGGGCTTTTGCCACGTCCTCGGCATTCATCGCCAAGATCGCCTTCTGGATCACAGGGAACTTGTTGCCGTATTTTTGTCCGAGTTGCTTGGGCAATGGCTTGACCGAGTGAGAGACCGCCTCTGTGGCAGCATCCAACAAGCGCACTTGCTTGACGTTCAACTCATCCTGGATCACGTCCACATTCTTGAGCAGTGCAGCGCGTTCGGTGTTATTTCCCACCGAGAAAGCGGCTTCAGCCAAGGGCTGGCGCACTTTGCGATTCGCCTTCTGGCGGGCGGAATGCCCGAGCGAGACCAACTTCATCACCAAATTCATTTCGGTGTTAAGCGACTCGTCGATGAATTCTTCCATCACCTGGGGCCATTCGGCAAGGTGAACCGACTCAGGCGCCGTCTCATCCACCGAGCGGACGAGGTTCTGATACAGCTCTTCCGCCATGTAAGGCATGGCAGGTGCGATCAGCTTGGCAACCGTGGTCAACGCCGTGTAAAGCGTGGAGTATGCGGCTTGCTTATCGGCACTCGAGTCGTTCTTCCAGAAGCGACGGCGCGAGCGGCGCACATACCAAGTAGAAAGTGTCTCCACGAATTTCTCCACTGGGCGGGTGGCGTTGGTGACATCATATTCTTCGTAGGCTTTGGTCACATCACGCACGAGCACGTTCAACTCAGAAAGCAACCAGCGGTCGAGGTCGTTGGTCGTGGCGGTGACGGTCAGTCCCTGCGGTTTATCGAGGTTGGCGTAGGTCACAAAAAACGAGTAGACGTTCCACAGCGTCAGCGTAAAGTTGCGGATGACCTCGCCAACCAAATCGGAAGAGAAGCGACGCTCCTGTCCCGGCGGGGTGGCGGTATAGAGATACCAGCGCAGCGCGTCCGCTCCATGCAGGTTGATCACATCCCAGGGTTGGACGATATTGCCCAGCGACTTGGACATCTTGCGTCCTTCCGCATCCTGGATGTGCCCCAGACAGATGACGTTCTTAAACGAGACCTTGTCATTGAGCAAGGTTGAGATGGCATGTAGTGAATAGAACCAGCCGCGAGTCTGATCGACCGCCTCACAGATGTAGTCGGCTGGATACTGCGCTTCGAACTTATCCTGATTCTCGAACGGGTAGTGCCATTGCGCGTACGGCATGGAACCCGAGTCGAACCACACATCGATCAGATCCTTGACGCGCGTCATTCTTCCGCCGCACTCGCCGCACTTCCAGTGAACATTATCCACGTAGGGGCGGTGCAGGTCGAGGTCGGTCAGGTCCTTGCCAGCTTTTTCGGAAAGTTCTTTTACCGATCCAACACACTCGCGGTGATGGCAATCATCACATTCCCAAACCGGCAGGGGCGTGCCCCAATAGCGCTCGCGAGAGAGCGACCAGTCGATGTTATTTTCGAGCCAGTTACCGAAGCGTCCGTTCTGGATGTGGTCCGGAACCCAGTTGATGGTCTTGTTCAGATTGACAAGGTTTTCCTTCTTCGCACTGGTGCGGATGTACCATGACTCACGCGCGTAATATAAAAGTGGCGTATGGCAGCGCCAGCAGAAGGGATAGGTATGGGTCATGGTCTCGGCACGGAACATCAGTCCGCGTGTTTCGAGGTCAGTGATGATCTGCAGGTCGGCGTCCTTGACGAAGATTCCGCGCCAGGGCTTGATCTCCGGGATGAAGGTGCCATCCGGCTGTACCGTCAGCAAGATCGGTAGATCGTTTTGCTTTGCCATCTCCATATCTTCCGCACCAAATGCCGGGGCTTGATGCACAAGGCCAGTGCCGTCTTCCGTCGTCACGAAATCACCAAGGACCACATAGTGCGCGGGTTTATCTACAGGTACAAAGCTGAAGAGCGGATGATATTTTGTGCCCTTTAACTTTTTCCCTTTGAAGCTATCCACGACCTTAACCTCTTCCCCGCGGAAAACCTTCTCCAGCAGAGATTTGGCAAGGATGAGTTTTTCGGTCACACCGTTGTTATCGCGCTCGACGGTCACATATTCCACATCGGGGTGCGCGGCCACAGCGACGTTGGCAGGCAACGTCCACGGTGTGGTCGTCCACACCAGGAAATAAGTATCGGGCTTGTCCACTAATGGGAAGCGCACAAAGACCGAAGGGTCGACCGCTTCGTCGTAACCGAGGGCAACTTCATGGTCCGAGAGAGGCGTGCCGCAACGCGGGCAGTACGGCACGATCTTGTAGCCCTTGAACAGCAGGTCCTTCTCCCAGAAGTTTTTCAGGATCCACCAAACCGACTCGATGAAGTCGTTGGTATAGGTCACATACGCCGTTTCGAGGTCGACCCAAAAAGCGATGCGTTCGGTAAGTTTTTCCCAATCTTGAATGTAGGTGAATACGGACTTTTTGCAAAGTTCGTTGAACTTATCGATGCCGTATTCTTCGATCTGCTGTTTGTTATTGAAGCCAAGCTGCTTTTCGACCTCGATCTCAACGGGCAGGCCGTGCGTATCCCAGCCGCCGCGGCGCGAAACATGATACCCGCGCATGATCTTGTAGCGCGGGAACATATCCTTGAAGGCGCGTGCGAGCACGTGATGAACACCGGGGCGTCCGTTTGCGGTGGGCGGACCTTCATAGAAGACATACTCAGGTTTGCCCTGCCGCTGCTCGATGGTCTTCTTGAAGACATCCTGCTTCTTCCACATCTTGAGGACGTTATCCTCCATGGCAGGTACGTCGAGTTTTGAATTTACTGCTTTAAACATTTTGGTCTCCTGGTCGGAATGTCGCTTGATGCGTAGTTAAAAAAAGAAAAGCTCTCATCTCAACAGAGACGAGAGCAAGGCTCACGCGGTACCACTCTGGTTTCCATCCGATGGATGGACACTCATTGGATGACAACCATCATCCTGTTCCGATAACGAAGAACAACTTCGGCTCACTTACTTTCAGTCACCGAGTACCGGCAACTAATTTCTGATCGCAGCTCCGGGAGGATTTTCAACCGTCTATGCGTATCCGCTTCACACCTGACCTCGGACTCGCTGGCCGTTTCGAACGGGTTACTCGTTCCCATCCACGCTTTTGATGTAGTCGATTATACACAGGCGTCAGGCAAACGACAAGAGGCAGCAGAGACTCGAAATTTTGAGGCTGCAAGCTTATACAACGTCCAAAAGGATGAGCTTGCAATACACCAACATCTTAAATCGATTACAAAATGCTCATTGACGATAAAAAACCTGAAAGGTATAATCAATATTTGGCATTATTTCAAAAGTAGGAGCATATTATGACCACACCCGATAGCGCACCCGTCGTAGCGCTTGAACCAAAAACAAAACTCAACGGCAAAGTACTAAAAACCACTCTCGCGGGGGCACTTGTAGACATAGGGCAAAGCCTGCCCGGCGTTCTGCACATCTCACAGATCAGCGAAGCTGCAATCAATAAAGTGGAAGATGTCGTCAAGGAAGGACAGGATATCACCGTCTGGGTAAAGCGCGTCCGCAAGGATCGCGTGGAACTGACCATGATTGAACCCCTTGCCTATGACTGGAAGGAACTCAAGCCGGACATGGTCGTTAAAGGCAAGGTCGTCCGCCTCGAAACCTACGGCGCTTTTGTAGACTTTGGCGCCGAGCGCCCCGGTCTGATCCACGTCAGCGAATTGACCCATGGCTACGTCAAGACCGCCAGCGATGTCGTAAAGGAAGGCGATGAAGTCGAAGCCAAGGTGCTTGATGTCGACCGCCGCAAACGACAGATCCGCTTGAGCGTTAAGGCTCTTCAAGAACTTGTTGAAGAAGAACATCACGAGCCTGAAGAACGCAAGAGCAAAGGCAGGCGCAAGGGCAAGAAGGAAGAAGAGCACTACGAGATGGAACGGGATATCACCAACGAGCCCGAATATACTGCAATGCAGATCGCATGGCAGGAGGCTTTGGAAAAGGCCAAAGGTAAGAACAAGATCCGGGCCAAATCCCTCAAGTCCACTTCTCATGAACAGGAAAAACTCCTGAACAGCACACTGGAAAAGCGATTGCCAACCGGTGGTTAAAAAATAATTAGAGCGGGCACAATGCCCGCTCTTTTTTATCTTGCAATTCAGGGGTGACGCTATTTTTCGCTGCTTTTCAAATAGGCTTCCATAAAACCATCCAAGTCCCCATCCAACACAGATTGGGAATTGCCCATTTGAAAATCTGTGCGGTGATCCTTTACCATTTGATAAGGGTGAAGAACATAGGAACGGATCTGGCTGCCCCATTCCGCCTTGGTGTACTCGCCCCTCAGCACTGCCCGCTCTTCCTCTCTTTCAGCAGTCCGCAATTCGAGCAGACGGGCGCGAAGGATGCGCATGGCAAACTCACGATTTTGGGTCTGGGAGCGTTCGTTCTGACAGGTCACCACGATGCCGGTCGGGATGTGTGTGAGGCGCACCGCAGTGGCATTCTTCTGAACGTTCTGCCCACCTGCACCAGAGGAACGGAAGACATCCATCTTTATTTCGCCGGGGTTGATCTCGATATCCGCCTCTTCCATCGTCACCTGGGGCAGAACCTCCACCAGTGCAAACGATGTATGACGACGATGGGCCGCATCAAATGGGGATAAACGCACAAGGCGATGAACACCCTTTTCCGAACGCAAGTAACCGAACGCATATCGCCCGCTGACCGCGATCGTCACACTTTTAATGCCCGCCTCTTCACCAGGAGTTGTATCAAGGATCTCGGCAGTAAAGCCATGGCTTTCGATCCAGCGCAGATACATACGTTGAAGCATATCGGCCCAATCCTGAGAATCGGTTCCACCCGCCCCGGCATGGATCGCAAGAATTGCATCGTCGTGATCATACGGTCCTGAGAGCATGGCTGCGAATGCACGTTTTTCGAGGTCAGTTTCGAGTTTTTTTATCTCGCTTTCAATGTCTATGCGCAAAGTGTCGTCATCAAGCCTGGCTAGCTCTGTAAGATCATGAATCTGTTGGTTAATCGACGCCCAGGTCTCCACCTCGTCACGCAGGTTGGAAACCGTTTTCATCACCCGTTGGGCACTGGTGGAGTCGTTCCAAAAATCAGGGTGCCCTATTTCGTTTTCTAACTCTGCCAGTTGATTTTGCTTGGCCGTGAGGTCAAAGACGCTCCAATAGCTGTTGAGCCAATTCGTTCGCTGAGTTCAGTCGGTGAAGTAAATCTTGCATGATGATATCTCCTAATTGGTCGCCAAAATTCCATCCACGAAGGCATCCGGGTCAAACGGGGTCAGGTCTTCAGGTTTTTCACCCAACCCGGCAAACAGAATCGGAAGCCCAAGTTCATGTTGAATGGCAAAGGCCATGCCGCCGCGCGCAGACGAATCGAGTTTTGTCAAAATTACGCCGGTGACATGTACCGCATCTTTAAAGGAACGAGCCTGTTGAAGCGCGTTTTGGCCGGTCGTGGCATCAAGAACAAGCCAGACGTGATGCGGGGCACCAGCCATTGCTTTGCCGACCACACGGTTCACTTTTTTCAACTCTTCCATCAGGTTGAAGCGGGTATGCAAACGTCCGGCCGTATCGATCATGACGATCTCCTCGCCACGGGCGATTCCGGCTTGAACAGCATTGAACGCCACCGCGCCAGGGTCACTCTCTGGAGCGCCTGCGATCACATCAACGTTCAGCCTGTCTCCCCAAACCTGAAGCTGGTCGACCGCTGCGGCACGAAAGGTATCGGCTGCGCCAAGAAGAAGGCTTTTTCCTTCATTTCGGTAACGCGCTGCAAGCTTTGCAATGGTGGTGGTTTTGCCGGAGCCATTAACCCCGACGACAAGAATGATGCTTGGCTTGGAATCAAAAATGATTACAGGCGGGTCGATAAGCCGTGAACGCAATTCCGTTTTCAGCACAGAGAAAAGTTCACCCGACCGAATCAAGCCCTCGGTCCGTGTGAAGCGTTTGAGATCTTCCAAAACGGATGTGGTGGTTTCGATCCCTAAATCGGCTTGAATCAAAAGTGTTTCCAAATCATCCCAGGTTTCATCGTTGATCTCGGAAGTTCCGAGCAGGGATGCGATTTGACCGAAGGCGGCCTTGCTTGTGCGGGAGAGTCCCTCCCGCCATCGTGAGAAAATGCTCATGGGCGGCGATTATATCAGGGTTTTTATGTTATACTTTTTCGGCTAATAATGCCCCATATGAAGGTAATTGAAAGGAAAAGGAAGATAATATGCCTGGAGAACCCATTCACATTTCGGATGAGACCTTTGAAAAAGTTGTCATGCAATCTGAGCTGCCGGTCATTGTAGATTTTTGGGCCCCGTGGTGCAATCCCTGTAAGATGATCGCACCGACCCTTGATAAACTTGCAAAGGAAATGGACGGCCGTTTGCTGATCGCGAAGGTCAATACGGACGATCATGCAGAATGGATGCAGAAGTTTGGCATTCAGGGCATCCCCACTCTGCTGTTCGTTGCCAATGGGAAAGTGGTTCACCGCCAAGTGGGAGCTCTGCCCGAGCGCATGCTGCGTGAAGTGGTAAACCAGTTCATGGAAGTCGTGCAACAACAGAATTAAGGCAGTTTGCCGGGAGTTGGAGTTGGCTATGAGGAAGTCACTTTTATCTTTGCTTGTGCTGAGTTTCCTGCTAAGTGCCTGTGGAGCGATCCCCGGGCTTTCGCAGCCCCAAGCTAGTGTGCCAACCCCAATCTCTCAATCTGACCTGCAGGCGACTTCAGCGGTTTTCGTGCAACAGACGTTGAATGCCCAGCCAACTGCAACGGCTTTTCCAACTGAAACACCTGTCATCGTCACGACGACTCATACTCCAAGCGTTACAGCAACCCAGCCCACTCCTACTGAAACGGGCATCCCCGCCCTTGAAACCCTGACGGCAACCTTGAATGCTCCCACTGGGACGGCTGGAACAGATGTGGCTGTAATCGTGGGAACATTGCCTGCAACATCCACGATCGAGGCTCAACCGCTGGCCTATGGCACCCTGCCACCCAATCTGCCTTATGGCACAGTCAATCTTTTCAACAAGTCGCATGTGGATGTTTATATTTCCCTGCGATGTGTGACCAAGGAAGGGTATGTTACCCTTTTGGAATATCCTGTAAAACAAAACTTCAAGGTCAGTGCGCCAGCCGGGAAATATACATACGTAGCCTGGGTTGGCGGAAGACAATTCGACGGAAGTTTCTCACTGGATTCAGACGGCTTTATGACCATCACATTTTTCAAAGACAGGATCAACGTCAAGAAAAACTGATGCATTAATCACAAAATAACAAACCAAACTCTCGGAACAACAATATGGAGAATTACACATGAAGAAAAATATATTCCTCGTCCTGACCGTGCTTGCTGTTTTTCTTTCGGCATGTGGCGGCCAGCCTGTGGAGCCTACACTTTCCCCTGAACAAGTTCAAGGAACAGCTATTTCAGCCGCCTTTACAATGGTAGCCGAAACCCAGGCGGCGGTTCCCACAAATACACCACTCCCACCTACTGAAACTCCCTCCCCCACACCACTGCCGACATTCACACCGCCGCCCTCACCGACTCCAGACTTTGCCCTTTTACCGACGGCAACCGTGGCTGCTGCCTCCACAGGCGGCGAGGATAATTGTCTGCATCCGTTGAATGTTGCTGAAGCTGGGCCGCAATCCAATGTGCGCTTTGAAAATGACAGCGGCGGAACACAGATCACCCTGTCATTGAATCTGGCTACCAATTTGCATGGGCAGTGCGGGACGTTGGTATACACTCTGGGAAAAAATGAAAAACTAGTCGTTTCGCTGCCCAAGGGTGAATACTTCGCCTATGCCTGGATCGTTTACAAAAATGGGGATACCAGCACAGCTACCGGCTTTTTCGTGAACAAAGTCGGCGACAACCATCTCTTCCCTGTGCTCATTAAGGAACACGTCATCGTCTCGAAATAAGACACATGACCTCAAAACAGGAGCCGCGAAAAATCACGGCTCCTGTTTTTTTATTCGGTCTCGCGACGGATTATGGCCCCTAGTTTTTTTAATTTCTCATCCACCTGCTCATAACCTCTTTCGATCTGGACGATATTCCGAATCTTGGATGTTCCTTTTGCCGCCAATGCAGCCAGTAACATGGCCATGCCAGCACGGATATCAGGGCTTTCCAGTTTTTCGCCGTAGAGTTGGGTGGGGCCTTGAATTAGACAACGATATGGGTCACACAAAATGATGCGCGCGCCCATTCCCACCAATTTATCGGTGAAGTACATGCGACCGGAAAACATCCAATCGTGGAAAAGAACTGAGCCGGAAACTTGTGTTGCCACAGTGATGGCGATGCTTGTCAAGTCGGTTGGAAAGGCCGGCCAGACATTTGTCTTGATCTCCGGCACCGCTCCATCGAGGTCTGATACGACTTCAAGCTTCTGGTTTGATGGAACGATAATATCCTCCCCATCTACATCCCAGTTAACACCGAGGCGACGAAAGACCTGGCCGACCATTTCAAGATGTTGAACACCCGCGTTACGAATGCGAACATTTCCACGCGTAACCACTGTCGCACCGATATAGCTGACTACTTCCAGCAGGTCCGGCCCGATGGTGAATTCTCCGCCATGCAGGCGCGGCACGCCTTGGATGTGTAAAGTATTCGAGCCAATACCCTCGATCTTTGCGCCAAGAATATTCAGGAAATTACACAACTCCTGCACATGCGGCTCGGATGCAGCATTGCGGACCTTCGTCTCCCCTTTTGCGAGCACAGCCGCCATAACGGCATTCTCCGTGCCGGTGACGCTGGCCTCATCCAATAGAATATCTGCGCCATGCAATTCAGAGGCTTGAATGTCGAACACGCGGTCATAGTCGATCTTCGCACCCAGGGCCTGCAGGGCCAGGATATGGGTATCCACCCGGCGGCGTCCGATCACATCGCCACCGGGGGGCGGCAGGCGGAGTCCGCCCGCTCTGGCAAGAACAGGCCCGGCGATGAGGATCGAGGCTCGAATGCGACGACACAAGTCCGGGTCCAGGTGGGAGGCGGTCAGTTCCTTTGTGGTGAGATGCCAGGTGTGGTCATCCAATTCTTCCACCACCGTGCCCAGGCTTTCGATCAACTTCCGCATCGCCAGCACATCACGAATTTTGGGAACATTTCGTAGTACGACCGGCTCATCTGTCAACAGGCAGGCCGCAAGCAGGGGCAATGCCGCATTCTTGTTCCCCGACGGAGTGACCTCACCCTGAAGCGGAACCCCGCCTTCAATTACAAATTCTTCCATATATAAGTCTCCTATCGTACAACCATTCAAAATTGTAAGGCGAATTTCTCAATCCGCCAAGAACATTGCAGTTGACTTACACCAAAGGGGTGCTTTACGGCCTTTGTCAATTGGAATTATAATAATTCGCAATGTTGATCTTGTGGATCGTCCCCGCAATACTCGGATGGGCTCTCGGCTGGGTCGTTAATTATCTATCAGACGTTCTGCCCGTCACAAGGCGTTTTAGCCCGCCTGTTTGCCTGGATTGCAACGCTGAATATTCCATAAAGGATTACCTGCTCTTTCGGCCCTGCTTCAACGGCCACACGAGAAAGACGAGGGTTTGGCTGGTTCAATTTTCGATGCTGGCGCTCAGTCTATACATCTGGAGTCAACCTCCTTCAAAAATTGGATATTGGGCCGGGTTGGCTTTGCTGATCTATCTTGGAATCGTCTTTGTGATCGACATGGAGCATCGGCTCATCCTGCATCCGACCAGCATCGCCGGTTCATTGCTTGCGCTCGTGCTTGGTACTATTTCCCATGGGCTTGTGCCCACGCTGACAGGTGGTTTGGCCGGTTTGCTCATCATGCTTGCCTTCTACTATTTTGGCGTGTTATTTGCCCGCTTTCGTGCAAAACGGATGCACGCCCAGGGCCAGGAGGCAGACGATGAAGAGGCGCTGGGAGCGGGAGATGTTATCCTTGTCACTGTGCTCGGTTTTTTGGTGGGCTGGCCGCTCATCTGGTTTTGTATTCTCTTCAGCATCCTGCTTGGCGGTGTGGTCAGTTTTTTCCTCGTCATCAGCATGCTCCTAACCCGCCGCTATGAGACGAACGCACTTATGCGTTTCATTCCATACGGACCCTATTTTGTGATTGGCGCAGCATTGATCATTTTCTTCCCCAAGTTCCTTGCGGCGATCATCCCCGGATAAGGCGAACCTCGCATGACAAAAAGGTACGAAATGAGAAAGACCATCTTCGGAACCCATAATACCTCCCGGGCGCAAGCCATGGTGGAGTTCATGCTCGTGCTGCCGCTGTTGGTGATCCTGCTCTACGGCATCATTGAATTGTCGCGTGTGATATTTATCTTTGCATCGGTGGCCAATGCCTCACGTCAGGCCGCGCGATACGGAGCCGGAAGCGGTGAATTTAACGGCATCACCTATTACCAAGATTGCGATGGCATCCGCGATACCGCCAATCAGTCTGCCATTCTGACAGAGTTCGACGAAATCAATATCACCTACGACCGTGGCCTGACAGCTGACGGCGAACAACTCCCCATACTCGACGTCGACCCCAGCCCAAGCGCAGACACCTGCCCCATTGACGATAATATCATCCGTAACGGTGACCGCATCATCGTCCAGGTATCTGCTTCCTACGAACCCATCCTGCCTCTCTTGCCTTTCGAACCATTGGAAGTGGTCTCAGCGAGCGCGCGAACCTTCCTGATCTCGGTGCCGATCTTCGGCTCCGCCTTCCCTACCGGCTTTGCCGCCGAAACCAGCACGCCATCGAAGGTTCCAACCAACACCTTTACCGGCAACGAAACCTCCACCTTCACACCCATCCCTCCGTTTGCCAGCTCAACAAGCCCTGCGACGGAAGAAGGCACATTTGTCCCCGGATCAACATCGGCTCCACGTACGCCGACCAATACCGTACCCCCCACGCTCACCTTCACGCCATCTCAAACACCTCTGCCCACAAGAACATCCACCGCTACGGCGACAGCCATTCTATGTACGGGTGATTACAACGTCTCGCATGGTCCGCTGATCACAGATGACAACATCATGAAGATGTTCATCCTCAACAATACCGGTCACACACTGACTACAGCGCAAATCTATGTGGAGTGGAATCACGACACAGGTCACGCCGCTGAGGCGGACCCATCCCTGCGCCTCACCCAGGTCCGTTTTGCGGGTCAGACATGGGATGGCGGCATCTTCGCCCCATCGGCTTTCATTCCGGGCTTTTATCCCACCATCCCACCCGGGCAATCAGTGATCGAATTTGTCTTCAATCAAAACTACGACATAGGCGACGGCACGGA
>JAEURI010000221.1 GCA_016789225.1 Anaerolineales bacterium | reverse complement strand
GCGAGACCATCCTCGAATGGCAGAGACTCGGTCACCGTGCCGCGGTTGCGAATCAACTGGAATGTTTTGCGTTCATTGCCAAAGTCAACGAACAGCCCGAACACGCCATCAAATTGCTCGGCGCAGCGGAAAACTTGCGTGAAATCATCCAGATCGATATGTCGCCGATGGAGCGCGTGGAATACGAGCGCGAGGTCAACGATTTGAAAGCAAATATAGACGAGAAGTTATTTACTGCGTTATGGGCAGAGGGCAAGTCCATGACGATGGAGCAGGCGATCCAGTTGGCGCTTGGTGAATAGACAAATGAGAAATTGAATTTTTCCCGCTTCAACTGCCATTCCATATCTGCTTGATGCCCGGTCATCCGAATTGTAAAAAGCCCCAAGTTTCGGCAAAAACCCTTTTCCTGCGTAATTATTCCATTTCAGATTGTATTCATCCAATTAACTGTTGTATAATCCTGCCATGCCAGACTGGCTCGGCAAGACCATCGGCAAGGTTCGAATTGAAAAATACCTGGCGCGAGGGGGAATGGCGGAGGTTTATTTAGGTACGCATCTTTCACTGGATCGCCCCGTTGCAGTAAAAGTATTACATAGTTATATAGAAGAAGACCCCACCCTGTTGGCCCGGTTTCAAAGAGAAGCCAAGGTGGTTGCAGGATTGCGCCACCCCAATATCGTTCAGATCTTCGATTTCGAGACGGTAGAGGGGCACCCGTATATCGTCATGGAATATTTGAAGGGGCCGACTCTTGCCACCTATTTGCGTGGGCTTCATAAAAGGAACGAGAGGATTCCCTCGCACCAGGTGGCCCGTCTGCTCAAAGTACTCACAGCCGCGCTGGATTATGCTCACGGGCAGGGTGTCATTCATCGTGATATCAAGCCGGGCAATATCATGCTTCACGGCAGGGCGGATGAAATTCCGCTGGACCAACCTTTGACGAACGATGTGGAAGCGATCCTGACCGACTTTGGGCTGGTGCGCGTCGAACATTCCGCCTCACAGACCGCCTCGGGCATGGTCAGTGGAACCCCGGCTTATATGTCGCCGGAACAGGCTCGCGGAGACAAGACCGACAATCGCACAGATATTTATTCCCTTGGCGTTGTGTTGTACGAAATGCTTGCGGGGCGCGTTCCTTTCGAGTCCGACAGTACCCTGGCTGTGATCTATAAACATATCAACGAGCCGCCGCCGCCCATCCCCGGTATTTCTCCCGCAGTGCAGGCGGTCATGGACCGGGCCCTTGCCAAAAACCCGAACGACAGATATCAGTCCAGCCGCGAGATGGCAGCCGATTTTTTCATGGCCATCGGAATGAACGCGGAGGCGGAAACCATCATGGAGGCCGCACCGGGAGCCTCTGTCGTGCGTGCAGCACCTAAAGAACCCAAAGCAACCCGAAGACCAGCATGGATCGGCGTGGCCATCTTCTCATTCGTCTGTCTGCTCGCTGGCGCAGTTGGAGCATTCCTGCTGGCAACGAATTTGCCGGTTTTCTCGAAGGAAAATGAAACTCCAAGCCCTGGAGCGACCAACCCGGTTGTCAACAGCACGGAGGAAGTTGCAGAACTTCCCAACGCTGAGGGAATGGTACAAATTGCATCGGGTACCTATGAAGTAGGCGTTCTCACACCTGTGGATGAATGGCATGTTGCCCCCATTAATATCGCGTTGGATGCCTTCTGGTTGGATACATACCAGACGACGAACGGCCAGTATGAACTGTTTCTGCAAGAGACCGGCGCTCAGCCTCCGGAAATCTGGCCCGACGAGGCAGATCACCCTGTGAGGGGAGTCACCTGGGACCAGGCATCGGCCTATTGCAGTTGGGCAAAAAAGAGGATGCCCACCGAAGCGGAGTGGGAGGCGGCCGGGCGCGGTCCGGGGGCAAGCCCGCAGATGTATCCCTGGGGAAATGATCCCACAGCCGGTGGACAAACTTTTGATTTACCCGACCAGGATACCTATGCGGTTGGTTCTCTCTCTTTCAATGTAAGCTTGTCTGGAATTTTCGATATGGTTGGCAATGTATGGGAGTGGGTGGGAGAACCATATGCCACATTACAAGCCGGTTATAAATTGGTGCGCGGTGGACGTTTTGGATTGCCGCAAGATCTGGCTTATCGTTTGGCTGTAGCGCCAGATGATACCCACATCATAAAATTTGCCGGTTTTCGTTGTGCTGCTGATCAGGTTAAGTAGTAAGGAGAAATACCATGAATAGTCATCACATGTACCGTCTCAACCGGGTGATTTCAGCATTGCTCTTTCTCTCGCTAGTAGCGGGCTGTACCGGCAATGCAAGTACTCCCCCAACCGACCCAACCCCGGCCCCTGTTGATACATCACCTACCGCCGAAGTAACGCAGGCGAGTGTAAACCCGACCCTGGAACTTGTTGCCGACTCAAACATCCTGTATCAGGATGATTTCACGAACCCCGCCACCGGTTGGCCCGAGGAAAAGTTCGACAACTATTTTATCGGCTACCATGAGCCGGAGTATTATCACATCGAGATCACCAGCGCAAATTACAAGACCACGGTTCTGGAACCCGGAAAACAGATTGTCGATGATGCGATCATTGAGGGAAAGGTCTTTACCGTTTCCCAAAAGACGGCAGCGGAGGGCGACTTCATTTATGGCCAGGTATTCCGACGCTCGGGTGACCAATATTATGCCTTTACCATTTCCCCGCGGACCAAAAAATGGTTCGTGTTAAAAAGCTCCCCCAATGCCCTGGCCGTTTTGGCGGAAGGTACCGAGGAAAGCATTCACAATCTTGATGCTGAAGATATTCTGCGTGTGGATGCCCAGGGTCCCAATTTCTCCTTTTATGTTAATGACCGTCTCGTGGGCCAGGCTACGGATGCGGATTACAAAAGCGGCGAAGTCGGTTTCTATGTTCAAACCCTTGATGCGGCCAATGTGCATATTCATTTTGATTCTCTGTCCGTCAAAAAATTCGACTCATCCCCGCCTCCCAACCCTCCGGTCGTGATGCTGTATCAGGATGATTTTACAAATCCAGCCAGTAATTGGCCGGAGAAAAAGTTCGATAATTATTTCATTGGTTATCATGAGCCGGAGTATTATCACATCGAGGTCACCAGCGCGAACTATAGAACCACGGTTTTTGAACCCGAGAAACAGAGTTTTGGCGATATCACCATCGAAGCAAAGACTTTTACGGTTTCACAAAAGACCGCTGCCACCGGCGATTTTATCTATGGGCCTGTCTTTAGGCGTTCGGGTGACCAATACTATGCCTTTGCCATATCCCCACGGGCCAAGAAATGGTTCATGATTAAGAGCTCTCCCAATGCCCTGGTCATATTGGCGGAAGGCACCGAGGACAGCATCCATGACCTCGATGTTGAGGATGTCCTGCGTGTGGATGCCCAGGGTTCAAAATTCTCCCTCCACATCAATGAACATCTGGTCGGTCAGGTCACAGATGCCGATTATGCCAGCGGGGAGGTCGGCTTTTACGTCCAGACGCTTGACGTTGCCAATGTGCATGTCCACATTGATTCGATCAGTGTTCGAAACTTTGAGACGCCGCTAGTTTGCAACGTTACCGCATTGACGTTGAATGTGAGAACAGGCCCCGGCACAAGTTTTCCATCGGATACATATTTATCCAAGGATGATGTCATCGTGCCAATTGGCCGCAATTCTGAAGGCGACTGGATCAAGGTAAAACTGGAAAACGGTGAGGATCTAGGTTGGATATTCGATTCGGCCGGGTATATTTCTTGTAGCGCTGCTATTGACTTGCTGCCCGTCATTTCCCCATAGCGCATGACCTTTTCAATAAAAGAGGCTGTTACTTTTGGTAGCAGCCTCTTTTCTTTGGCAGGTTTAGGCCTTCTTGCCTTCACCCTTATCTTTATCGTCCTTCTTTTGCATGTCCTTCAGGATCTTCTCGCGCATCGCCTCAACATCGGGTGAACGTTGTGTGGACTCGCCTTCCTTTGTCAGCCCACCAAAGCGGTCGGAGAGCAGCATGGTCAGCAACGCTTCCATGATATTGGCAGATTGTCCTCCGCCTTTCTCGCCACTGCCACCCACCACCACACGTGGAACCACGTCCACGCCGGATACTTGAATGGCTTCGGCAAAGCGGTTGAGCACTTGCTGAGTCACCTGGAACTGCGGACCGCCATATGCGCGCACCTGTTCTTCGGTGGCAAGCGCCTGAGCGATACCGACACGGGCGACCTTCTCAGCTTCCGCTTCTGCCAGTGCGCGGATCTGCTGCGCCTGCTGGATGGAACGCTCATACTCCGCCTTACCCTGGTTCGACTGAATGGTGATGCTCAACTCAGCCTCGGTCATTTTTCCCTGCATGGCCGCGCGGGATTCCGCTTCGCGCAATTCGCGTTCCTTCACCGCCGCCTTCTCCTGCTGGGAATAGGTCTCCACCTGTTCCTCTGCCACCTGGCGTTGACGCAACTGGGTCAGGATGGTTTCGATCTGCTTGTCACCAGTCGGCGAGGATGGCGTACCGATCAACACTTCTTCAAGCTCAAGGTTGTAATGTTCGAACTTGGTCTTCATTTCCAAACTGGACTGCTGCTGAATGTTGCTGCGTTCCTGCAACAATTGGATGAGGGTACGCGTCTGTGCAATATTCTTAAAGTACGCAGCCACCATGGGGTCGAGGGTTTGTTCGACCAATTTCTTAATGTCACCGAAGCGTTGAATGACGAGCGGAGCCTTCTTATAGTCGATGTGAACCACGACCGAAAGCGGCAGAGTCGGTTCAAAAGCATCCTTGGTAATGAGGGCCACTTCGCTCAAGTTCTCGTCGAAGTTGTGTGAGCCGACCTCGTTCTTGATCCACTTCAAAATGAAGTTGGTGGTCGGCACAGGAATGACCTTACCCGCATAGGTGTTGAACGGATACTTGCCGGGCAGCAACGCCTCGCTCCACACACCGCGCTGTCCGCGTGTGACCAGCTCACCATGGCGGTATTCCACGCCTGAAAGATCGACGCCCTGCTCACCGGTGTACGAAACAACCACACCTACATTGCCCACATCGATAATGGTCTTTTGGATCATTTCAACGGTAGCGAACAATCGGTTAACATAATAGGTGCCTTCCACCAGCACTTGCAACTGGCGGCCGCGCATCCCGTTCGCCTTCAGGAAGCGGTCGGCGTCCTGGAATTTGTTGTGATATTCATCGGATTTTTCAGGATTGTCACCCACCACCGGAGCGATAATCTCACCCTGAGGCAGAGAGGGACCGTCGTGAACGGTCACGATACCGATCTGGTCGTCGTTATCCTTGATGATGACCGGGCGGAACCCATCGCGTTCCTTGATAACCTCAGCCATGCGGATGATGACCGCAGTTTCATCGCGGCTGAGAGGCAACGAATACACGCGCTCTTCGGTGATGACCACGAATTGCATCAGGTTGAAGGCATATGTACCTTCACGCAGAATAAGCCTTTGTGGACCCTTCTGCCCGCCACTCTTGAGGAATGAGGTCACATCTTGAAAGTTGTTGGCAGTTACGTTCGAAGCCAACACTTGCGCCGGTTCCAGCGGCATGCCATCGCGGGCAAATACATACCCGATCTTTCCCTGAGTGATCGTCACCAGCGGAGCCATATGCACTGCATATTGGACAGGCATCAGATAGTGCAGACCGCCGCGCAGTACCTGTGGCTGAAAGCCCGTCTCGCCGCTCAGGGCGATCAAGCCGGATTTCAATGTCTTAAAACCGAACCGTTTTTCGACGACACCAATCCGGTTGTTGGGAATGAAGCGAATTCCTGTTAACAACACCAGAATGAGTACGCCAAGACCACCTAAACAAATCGTTCCAAATAGTTCCATGGTTGCTCCTTCGCCTAGAATATACGCCCATTGTACAACCAGGTTTCACCCTTGCAAGCCCGTACAGAGGTCATGATGTCCGGAACGAATATCCAATGGAAATAATAATGACCAACAACGCCAGCACGATGACAAGCACCCCAGCCAGCCACCAGCCCATATAACTGACAAAAAGCCCAAGGATGGTGACCACGACCAGGAAAGTGGATCGCTCCAATGTCCCGTTTCGACCCGGCACTCGTATCTGTTTCATCACCATCAGGCCGTATCCCATCCCGGCCAGGCTCAGGAGGATCATGCTCCAGGTATAGAATACCCCTTTGCCAGGCAGAGGAAGGACGAACACACCGCAGGTGCTTTCCTTGTCCTTGAGTGGGTAGGAGGCGTATGTCCACACTCGGGCAAATACAAAGCGCCCAAGGTCTATATTTTCAGGGCCGATCTCCCACCTTAATCGCTTGCTTTCACCAATGGCAAGTTCGGTATCGTCGATAATGGAGACCGGGGCAATGGGAGAGCTAATGTCCACTTTGATGGAGGGAGAGACTTTTCTATCCGTTGAATTCGTCAGTTTGATCGAGATGTTCGTCGTTTCGCTGGCGGTCATAAAGATCGGGCATGCCAGCGAACTGAGCCGATTGCCGCCGGTGCGGTCGAACCCGTAATAAGCGGCTTCAAGGTCCGCCCAGGTTGCGAAAAAGGTCACTGCCAGGCCAAGGATGACGCCGACCACATAGGATACGAGGTGTAGGTTTTTTGAGGGATTCTGGTTTTTCATGGTTGCTTCTCTCGAATGGATTGTTCGAAAATTGTATCTCCTGACGGGGGATTTTCCATAATACGCAAGGACTGTTTTTATAGCCTGCGAGGTGTGGAATGATATTGGAGCATGCGTATCCCTGCCTGCCTTTGAGCAGGCAGGCGACATGCCTTAATCGGTTATACTTCGTTCGCTTTCAAGGCGAAAAAATGCCTTGTGCCAATTTATTCAACGAAAATCACTGAAAGCAGTATGACCGATCATATCCGAAACTTTTGCATCATCGCCCATGTTGACCACGGCAAATCCACGCTGGCAGACCGCCTGCTGCAATTGACAGGCACCATTTCTGAGCGTGACATGACCGAGCAAACCCTCGACTCGATGGACCTCGAGCGCGAGAAGGGTGTCACCATCAAGGCTTCAGCGGTGCGCATGTTCTACAACGCCAAAGACGGCAAACGTTATGAGCTTAACCTCATCGACACGCCCGGACATGTGGACTTTGGCTATGAGGTGAGTCGCGCCTTGAAGGCCTGTGAAGGCGCCATCCTGGTGGTGGACGCCACGCAAGGCATTGAAGCGCAAACGCTTGCGAATCTTTATCAAGCGCTCGATGCCGACCTGGAGATTGTTCCTGTTATCAACAAGATCGACTTGCCCTCCGCCCGTCCCGACGAAGTGGCTGAGGATGTAGGCAGCCTGCTCGGGGTCGACCCGGATGCGGTTCTTCGTGTTTCCGCGAAGGAAGGCATCAACATGGAAGCGATCCTCGAAGCGATCGTTCAGCGCATCCCTCCGCCAAAGGATGTGGATGACGAACCCATGCGCGCATTGGTCTTTGATGCACATTACGACTCTTATAAGGGTGTAGTTGCATATATTCGCGTTTTCGAAGGCGCGATCAAATCGACGGACGTTCTGCGCATGTTTTCCACACGCACCGACCTGCGCCCGGTGGAGATCGGCATCTTTTCACCTGGCATGAAACCGGTGGAACGGATCGGCTCCGGTGAAGTGGGTTATGTAGCGACCGGATTCAAGACCGTGCATGAGTGCCGCGTCGGGGACACGATGACAGTTGCTTCTGCACCCGCGGCAGAACCCCTGCCCGGATACTTTACCCCCAAGCCCATGGTCTTTGCGGGTATCTACCCCGTCGAAGCCGACGATTATACCGAGTTGCGTGAGGCGCTGGAAAAGCTTCAGCTCAACGATGCATCATTAACCTACCAGCCTGAAACCTCACAGGCATTGGGCTTCGGCTTCCGCGCTGGGTTCCTCGGCCTGTTCCACATGGAGATCATTCAGGAGCGCATTGAGCGTGAATATCTTTTGGATGTATTGTTCACTGCGCCTTCGGTGGAATACGAAGTCCTGACCAACACCAACGAAGTCATCAAAGTGGACTCGCCTGCTGAACTGCCCGACCCCGGCAAGATCGTCGAAGTGCGCGAGCCGTGGATGAACATCGAGATCATCACGCCCACCGATTATTACGGCCCCATTATGGATCTGGTTACCAAACGGCGCGGCATCTTCAAACAACAAGAACATCCCGCCCCGCATCGTGTGCAATTGGATTTTGAAATCCCGCTTTCCGAGATCATTGTGGATTTCTTCGATCATCTAAAATCGCGTACCAAGGGCTACGCCTCGCTCGATTATCAATTCCTCGAATATCGCGCCGATAATTTGCAGAAGCTGGAGATCCTCGTCAACGGCGACCCGGTCGACGCATTGGCCGCCATCGTCCATGAGAAGGATGCGTATCACAAGGGCCAACGTCTCATCACCAAACTCAAGGACTTGATTCCCCGTCAGCTGTACGATGTCGCCATCCAGGCCGCTTCAGGTGGACGCATCATTAGCCGCGCCAATGTCAAAGCCACGCGTAAGGACGTGCTTGCCAAATGCTATGGCGGTGACATCTCGCGCAAGAAGAAATTGCTCGAAAAACAAAAACGCGGCAAGAAGCGTTTGAAGATGGTGGGCAATGTGGAGATTCCACAGGATGCCTTCATGGCCGTCCTGAAACTGGATGACGAATAGATTCTTAACCGGTCACGCAGGTATAACTTACCTTCGTGGCCTTTATAATCCTTTGCTATGAAACCATGAAAGATATAAAAAAGATCCTCCCCGGCGCGCTCGTCAGCATTATTCTTGTTGCTGCCATCTTGTATTTTGTAGACTTCCAAACCATGTGGGTCTCCATCCAAAATGCAAATTATGGCATTCTGGCTGGGTCGGCTGTTTTGTCTTTTGTGTGGTTGTTTGGTCGCGCCAAGGTCTGGCAAACTTTATTGCGAGACAAACCGAAATACGTAGATGTGCTCTTCGCTGCTGGCGAGGGATATCTGCTCAATGCCTTTTTACCCTTCCGTCTCGGCGAACTGGGACGCGCCTTTTTGCTCAGCCGCAAATCGGGTATGACCTTCAGCGAGATCCTGCCCACCATCGTGATCGAACGTGTGGTCGACCTGGTCTTCTCCGCCGCCTTGCTGCTTATCGGCCTGACGTATGTTGCAGATGCGCAAAGCTCCGCACAGATTGGCTACATCATTGGCGGCGTAATGCTGTTTGGCCTAGTGATGATGTACATCCTCGCGCGCAATCGTCAATGGGCGTTGGATGTTTTTCATAAGCTCAGCGGGCGCTGGACGTTTCTGCAAAAGGTGGGGGGAAGTTTTCTCGAATCCTTCCTGACCGGCCTGGGTGTGCTCACCGACGGCTGGCTCTTCCTCCGCTTCCTTTTTTGGATGACGCTCAACTGGCTCGTGGCGTTGGTGGCATATTATTTCATTACACTGGCTTTCTTCCCGCAGGCCGAGTTTACCTGGTTGTTCTTTGTGTTGGGTGCAGCCGCCTTTGGCGGAGCTGTGCCTGCTCTGCCAGGCGGGGTGGGTACATTTGAAGGCGCAGTCAGTGCGGCCCTGTTCCTATTCACTGGAGACCAATCCACATCGTTGGCCGTAGCGTTGACCGCCCGCCTGTACAACTATCTCAACAGCGGTGTGATTGGCGGCATTGGATTGGTACGCGAGGGGCAGACCCTTTCGGGGGTTTATCAGCAACTGATGAATTTAAGGAACAAGGAACAGTCAACACAAAACGATAATGTTCCCCCTGTATGACACGGTGCGTTCACGCAGGTTCCCGCTGGTCAACTGGGCGCTGGTGCTGTTGAATGGGACTCTTTTTTACCTGGAACTTAACATGGGAGAGGAAGGGCTATTCCGCTTCATCCATAACTGGGGGCTGGTTCCGGCCAATTGGCATGTGAACCACGCTGGAAGCTGGGTGACCATTTTCACCAGCATGTTCCTCCACGGCGGCTGGATTCACATCCTAGGCAATATGTGGATGCTGATCATCTTCGGAAATAACGTCGAGGACCGTCTGGGACATGGCAGATATCTTGTTTTCTACCTGTTCAGCGGAGTTGCAGCGGCGCTGTTGCAAGTCTATCTTTCACCGGCGAGCCAGGTCCCTATGATCGGCGCAAGCGGTGCGATTGCCGGGGTATTGGGTGCGTATTTCATCCTGTTCCCGCATGCACGCATTGCCAGCCTGGTTCCCATCCTTTTTATCTTCACGCTGGTCGAAGTACCGGCCGTCATTTTTTTCGGCTTTTGGTTTGTGTTGCAATTGTTCTCAGGCTGGCTTGCCTTGCACGGCACGGATTTGAACGGAGTCGCCTGGTGGGCTCACATCGGCGGATTTGTCTTCGGCCTGATGGTTGTTCGTTTGTTCGAGAGAAGACGTTATTAACTAATGTTACGCACCTAACCATGTCACCCTGAGCGGTAGCGAAGGGGAAGGGTCTCGGAGGCAATCGTAGAGGTTCTTCGCTCCGCTCACGCGTGCCTGCTCACGGTGCAGGCAGAACGGCACGGCGTAGGTGAGTTATTAAAAGAGGTGAAACGATCATGACCAAACACTATCTTGTCACCGGCGGCGCCGGGTTTATCGGTTCGAATTACGTCCATCGCCTGTTGAAACGCGGGGAGAAGGTCACCATTTACGACAACTTCTCGCGCGGCGGAGCGCCCCGAAACCTTGAATGGCTGAAGGCTGAGTTCGGGGAAAAAGCCTTTGATGTGGCGGTTGGGGATGTAAGAGACGCTTCCAGAATAACCGAATCAGCTGCGGGCGCGGATGTGATCGTTCATCTCGCCGGTCAGGTGGCAGTGACCACCTCCGTTACCAATCCCAGAGATGATTTCGAATCCAATGCGTTGGGCACGTTCAATGTACTTGAAGCGGCACGCGCTTCAGGACGTCAGCCCATCGTGATCTATGCATCGACCAATAAGGTTTATGGCGGCATGGAAGATGTGGAGTTGTTCGAGGAGCCAACGCGCTGGCGTTACAAAGATTTGGTGGGCGGCTGCCCTGAGACCCAGCCTCTTGATTTTCATTCGCCGTATGGATGTTCAAAGGGTACAGGCGATCAATATGTGCGTGACTATGCCAGAATTTATGATTTGCCCACAGTTGTCTTTCGTCAGTCCTGCATTTATGGCCCGCGTCAATTTGGCATTGAAGACCAGGGCTGGGTGGCGTGGTTCATCATTGCTGCAGTCATGGAACGTCCGCTTACCATTTATGGCGACGGCAAACAGGTGCGCGATATTTTGCATGTGAATGACTTGATCCAGGCATATGACCTTGCTGTTGAAAAGATCGATGTTGCGCGCGGACAAGTCTACAACCTCGGTGGCGGACCTGCGAACGTCATGTCCATTTGGGCGGAGTTCGGCCCGAAATTGGAAACCATGCTCGGTAAAAAACTCAACCCTGCACGCGGAGATTGGCGCCCCGGTGACCAGCGTGTTTTCTATGCGGATGTATCCAAAGCCAAACATGAACTTGGCTGGGAGCCGAAAATCAATGTGGATGAAGGTGTGACCATGTTGTTCGATTGGGTGAAGGCCAATCAAAACCTATTCTAGTGAATATGGATCATAAAATTCGGAGCACGACTCCGAATTTTTGTATAGGTAAAATGTAGGTAAAATAATCCATTATTGTCCCATGCCTGAAATTTTCTCTTCCCTGACCGATGGCGTACTTGCCATCCTCCCAAATATATTGACCGCCATCCTGATCTTTGCGATCAGCTACTACGCAGGTGTATGGCTGAGCCGCCTGTTGCGGCGTCTGTTGTTCAAGCAAAATGCGGAACCGGGTGTTTCTCATCTTCTTGCCCAGCTCCTTAAATGGACGATCATTTCCCTGGGCATTATTGCTGCTCTTCAACGCTTTTTCAACATCACTGCGTTTTTGACCGGCCTGGGCATCATCGGGTTCACCATTGGCTTTGCCATGCAGAACATCATGCAAAACTTTGCCTCGGGCGTGATCCTGTTGGTGCAGCAGCCCTTTAAGGTGGGCGATAACGTAGGCATTGCCGGGTTTGACGGCACGGTCCTGAAGATCGGCCTGCGCACCACGGAGATCAAAACTCTCGACGGGCGCATCGTCTTCCTTCCCAATGCCGATGTGCTTTCCCAGCCGATCATCAACTATACCCGCGCGAAATCCCGCCGTGTGGAATTGCGCATGAGCATTCCATACGATGCGGATACCGACCTCGTCCGTGAGATCCTTTTGAATGAAACGAAGAGCATCTCTGGTTTTGTCGGCTCCCCCGAACCGCTGGTTCTCTTCCATACCTTTGGCGCGTACTCCATTGATCTATCCCTGCTGTTCTGGGTGGATACCTCTGTTACATCCGATGCTGCTGCAAAAGATGCTGTGTTGATACGCATTAAGCAGGCATTTTCCATCCATGAGATCGCCGTGCCGTATCCGGTGCAAGTCCAATTGCCAGCCAACCGTCCCGTCAAACGCAAAACGAAAAAATGAAGATTCTAACTGTTCTGACCTACTATCGTCCCCATACCAGTGGGTTGACCATTTACGCTGAACGCCTCGCGCGTGCCTTTGTGAAACGCGGACATCAAGTGACCGTGATGACCACGCAATACGACCCGTCCCTGCCGTCCGAAGAAATGATGGATGGCGTGAAGGTCATTCGTGTGCCGGTCATTGCGCGGGTGAGCAAAGGGGTGTTGGCTCCCACCTTTGGTTTTGTAGCCACCAAACTTGCCTGGGAACATGATGTGGTTCAGATGCACCTTCCGCAATTTGATGCGCCCGGGGTAGCCTTTCGCGCGCGACTCTTCGGCAAACCTGCTGTGTTGACCTATCATTGTGATGTGCAACTGCCACAGGGCTTGTTCAACCGCATGGTTAATTTCGTGTTGGATTTTCAAAACAACATGGCCGGGATGCTGGCGAATCACATTGTGACCTACACCCAGGACTATGCCGACCATTCGCCCTATCTCTCCCGTTACGCCTCCAAACTGACCCCGATCCTGCCTCCGGTTGAGTTGCCTGGTGCAACGCCGGAAGCGGTTTCCGCCTTCGCCGAAACGAATCTAATCAGCGAGCGGAATCCAGTCATCGGCATGGCCGCGCGCTTCGCCTCTGAGAAGGGCGTCGAAGTTCTACTCGATGCAATGCCCATCGTTCTGAAAAAATATCCAAAAGCCCAGGTTCTGTTCGCCGGAACCTATCAATATGTGATGGGCGAACAGGCATATTCCGACCGGCTCATGCCGCGCATCCATGAATATGAGCTACAGGGACATTGGAAATTCCTGGGCAATCTCGACCCGGTTCAAATGGCAGCCTTTTATCCCAACCTCGATGTCCTCACCGTGCCGTCGCTCAACTCCACCGAAGCCTTCGGCCTGGTGCAGATCGAAGCAATGATGAACGGCGTGCCCAGCGTGCCATCTGCCCTGCCGGGCGTGCGTCAGCCGGTGAAGATGCATAATATGGGGGTCGTCTCCGAGATCGGGAATTCGGAAAGCCTGGCAAACGCCATTTTGGAAGTGTTGGACAATAAAGAAAAATATCGCGGCGACGTGAATGCCATCAAAACCGCATACAACCCAGACTCGATCGCGCAGGAATATGAGAAACTCTTCGCCAAACTCATGAGGAAGAAGTGACCAATCGCCAATACCCTTCGGGCACGATGTCAATCGAAAATCCAAAACCGAAAATCGTACATCAAAAGGATTTTCTTTTCCTTCAAATCAGTTCCCTGCCCTACTTTCGCGGATTTCTTCGGGCAATAGAGTCTTCCTACTATCAAGACCTGTCCCTGCCCTCTCCGGTCTACGACGTGGGCTGCGGTGACGGGCACTTCGCCTCGTTGACCTTCGACCGCAAACTGGATGTCGGTCTTGACCCGTGGCGTTTCTCAATGCGTGAAGCGAAGAAATACAATGCCTATGAATCCCTGGTGGAAGCCGATGGCTCACAAACGCCCTTCCCTTCCAACCATTTTGCCAGTGGGTTGAGTAACTCGGTCCTTGAACATATTCCGCATATTGATGCTGTTCTCAAGGAGACTGCTCGTGTTCTCAAGCCGGGTGCGCCGTTCTATTTTTGTGTTCCGAATACAAGATACTTCTCTGCGCTTTCCTTGACGAAGGTCTTTGGCAAGCCGTATGAGAATTGGTTCCGCAAGATCTCGCGTGTCTATCATGCCGATGAGCCGGATGTGTGGGAAAAACGCTTGAATGGTGCCGGGTTTTCGCTCGAACGCTGGTGGCATTATTTTTCGCCCGCCTCGATGCGCGTGTTAGAATGGGGCCACTATTTTGGCCTGCCATCTGTCCTTGCAAAAGCCCTGACCGGAAAATGGATCATCTCTCCAACCAAATGGAATCTTGCGGCGACGGAAGCCTACGTGAAAAAATATGCCTCCCCTGAACCGGTGACGGATGGGACATTCACTTTTTATATTGCCAGAAAGAAGTGATTGGTAATCACCAATCACGAATTACCAATCACCATGACCTTCGACGAAAAATACTTTTCCACGCACACCTACGCCAATATCACTTTTGCCAAATACAGCATGTATTGGTGGTCGAACCGATTCTTTGCTATTCTGGCACGCCGTCATGGGCGGCGTGGAGCCCGTCTGCTTGAGGTGGGATCAGGCATGGGGCATTTGGTGGGACAGCTCTCGGCGTGGTTCGAGGCGTACGGCTTGGACTTGAATCACTGGGCGGTGAATCAATCCAAAGAAGCGGCGGAGAAGGCATCCCTGCAAACCGCATCCGCACAGGAACTGCCGTATGCAGACAGCGCTTTCAATGTGGTCATCATCAAACATATTGTTGAGCATCTGCCCGACCCAGCCAAGGCCATCAACGAGATCGGGCGTGTGACTGAAAAGGGCGGCATCCTCATTCTGGCTACGCCGAATCTCGGTTCGTTGTTGAAGCCGTGGAAGGGCGAGCGCTGGATCGGCTATCAGGACCCAACGCATATTTCGCTCAAAGAACCTGAGGAATGGCTGCGGCTGATCCGTGAGGCGGGCTTTGAGTTCATCCGCGTCTTTTCGGATGGGTTTTGGGATGTGCCATACATTCCGCTTGTGCCGAAGCAACTTCAGAAATTATTTTTTGGGTCACTCGGTGGTTTTCAGGCCATTACAAGCCTGGTCTTTTTGCCGATGCGCTGGGGGGAAAGTGTTATCGTGATTGCAAGGAAGAAATAACAAAAATCGTATAGAATCGCCTTACGGATTACGTGTCGTGAACTGCGTAATCCGTAATTCATAAAATACCCTGATTGAGACTTACTTAATGGAACAGAACACGAATACACCCCCTGAACAGGAACCCAGCGTTCTCGATCTTTATAAATCCGTCACCAAGGATTGGACCTCGTTTTTTAATTTCCTCCGCTCCTTGTGGGATGCGCGGCGGCGGGAGGAGTTCAATCAGGCTCTGGCGCAGGAGACCGCACAGCATGTGGTCGTTCAGGAAGTGGTCGAGCCTGTGCGCACGAACACCTTCCCATGGCGCGCAGTGCTGGCATTGTTATTGGGGCTGGGGGCTCAGGCCATGGTGGAGCCGCCGCTTCGTCAGAGTATGATCTCGTTGGTGGTCTATCTTGCGGCCATCGGTGTGGCGTTCTGGTCCTATCGCTCCAATGAATGGCATCTGCCCACCCTGCCTGCATCCTGGCAGCTATCGGACCCGCTGACATTGAAGTTGATCCCATTGATCTGCGCAGTGATTTTCGGTTCGATCGCATTCGTCGCTTTTAGCGAGTGGAAGTTTACCTGGGTAAACACCACGCTCTGGCTGCTCTCCATCTTTGCGCTGGGTTACAGTTTATGGGTGCGCATTCCAAAACCGGAAACCGAACCGGCGCGCGCCTCCAACCGCTGGGTTTGGTATGGATTGGTGGCGGCTTTGTTTGGGGTCGTCCTGTTCATGCGTCTTTACCAGTTGGGCACAGTGCCCATCGAGCCGTTCAGCGACCATGCCGAAAAAATTCTCGACGTGTACGAGATTACCGAAGGCGATACCTTCATCTTCTTCGAACGCAATACCGGGCGCGAAGCCTTTCAGATGTATTGGACATTGCTTGTCCTGAAGGTCTTTGGCACGGGCTTTTCGTTCTTCAGCCTCAAACTTGGCACAGTGCTGCTGGGTATTTTCACGGTCCCCTATATGTATATGTTGGGCAAGGAATATGGGAACGAGCGTGTTGCCTTGTTTGCCCTCTTCTTATTTGGAGTGGCAAGCTGGCCGAACATCATTGCCAGAGTCGGATTGAGGTTTCCGCTGTACCCGCTCTTCGTCGCGCCCACGCTTCTTTACCTGACCCGCGGCCTGCGTACGCACAACCGTAATGACTTTATCCTCGCCGGTCTCTTTCTCGGACTCGGCTTGCACGGTTATAGTCCCTTCCGCATGATGCCCATCTTTGTGGGCATCGCATTCCTGATCTATTTCCTGCATGCAGGCACAAAGGAGAAGCGTCAACAGGCGGTCTTCTGGTTTTTGATCGTGGTCGTTGTTTCGCTGTTCGTCTTTTCGCCGCTTCTGCGCTATTGGCTTGCAAGGCCCGACCTGTTCGGTTATCGCGCCTTCACGCGTTTGGGAGATATCGAATCGCCCCTGCCGGGACCTGCCTGGCAGATATTCCTCTCGAACTTATACAAAGGCATCTTGATGTTCAACTGGGATGATGGCGAGATTGGCACCCATTCCGTGACTCACCGGCCTGCGCTGGATATGATCTCGGCAGCCCTGTTCCTGTTGGGAATTGCATTCCTCATTGTTCGTTACATTCGCCAGCGTGACTGGCGTGACATGGTGTTGTTGACGTCCATTCCGGTCTTGATCATGCCTTCTGTATTATCGCTGGCTTTCCCCGGCGAGAACCCCGCTTTGAATCGGGCTGGCGGGGCTTCAGTGACGGTCTTCCTCGTCGCGGCGATGGCGCTCGATGGTTTTGTATCAAGCTTCGGCGCGGAGTTGAGGCGCAAGGTCATTGCCTTTAGTATGGTGGGAGTCATGTTCGCGGGCATCACCTATTTTAATTACGATATTGCCATCAACAAATGGGGAAGCGCCTTTTCCCTTTCGTCATGGAATACGGCCGAGATGGGCCAGGTGTTGAGCGACTTCCGCGAGAAATACGGCCAGACGGATACGGTTTGGATCGTGCCTTATCCTTTTTGGGTGGATACCCGTCTGCCGGGCGTGTGGGCTGGGATTCCGAATCGTGACTTTGCTATGTTCCAGGACCGGCTGTCGGAAAGTTTGAACTATCCTGCGCCAAAGATGTTCATGTATTGGAATGTGGATACGGAAACTGAGAGAATTCTTAAGGAACTCTACCCGGATGGTAAAGTCACCCGCTATACTTCGGCGTTCCCTGGTAAGGACTTTTATATCTTTTTGGTGGAACAATAACGATTGGTAGCTCTCGGCGGCGTCCTCGCCGCCGGGGACAGCGGCTGAGTATTTTTAATCATTATGACCAACGAAAAACGTTCGTGGCTGTACGACATTCTCTTCATCTTTATCCTGCTCATGGCGGGATATTTGCGCGTCGGTGGGTACGACTGGGGCGAAGGTTATCATCAGCACCCGGATGAATTGTTCCTTTCGGGGGTGTTGGATAATCTGCGCGCCAAGACCTGCATCGACCCGGCGGTTCCAGTGGATGCCTGTCTACCGGAAAATCAACGCTGGATGACGATTGGGGAATATTTCGACAGTGCGAAATCCACGCTCAACCCATACAACCGCGGTTTCGGCTTCTTCGTCTACGGTAACCTGCCCATGACGGTGACCCGCATCCTGATGGAAGCGACGGATAACACCTTTCTGGGCGTCTCCAAATATTTTGCGCGGCAGATGTCTGCCATTGCCGATCTGTTCGCCATCTTCTTTTTGTATCTAATCGTTTCGCGTTTGTATGGTCGCAAGGTGGGAGTATTTGCAGCAGCCTTCTCTTCGCTGGCTGTGATGCAGATCCAACAGTCGCATTTCTTTACCTCCGACCTTTTCGTAAATGCTTTTATGTTCCTGGCTCTGGTCTTTGCGGTGGAAATTGAGGAGAGAAGAGGAAGTAATGAGGAGCAAGTAACGAATAATGAGGTGGAGGTAGAGAGTGATGGGGGGGAAGTAATGAGTAGCGAGGTGCAAGAAACGAGTAGTGAGAAAGACCTCGCTCCTCGTCCCCCATTACTTATTACTCAGTTACTAAAGAATCCGCTTTTCTACCTTTCCATCGGTTTCGGCTTTGCGCTTGGTATGGCGATGGCTTCCAAGATCAATGCTGCGGCGATGGCGATTGTGTTGCCGTTTGCATTCTTCGTCCGTTGGCTTGTGCATGATCGCGGGAAGAAACTGCCTACTGATTACTGGTTACTCATCACTACTTTTCTCATCGTCGGCGGACTCGCCACCATCATCTCTTTCCGTATCTTCCAACCCTATGCCTTCGACGGCTTCCTACTGGATGCAAATTGGTTAAAGGGGATTGCCGAGCAGCGCGTACAAGCCACCGGCCTGGCCGACCTGCCCTGGAATTTGCAGTGGGCGCGCCGCTCACATTTGTATTCCTTTGAGAATCTCACTGTGTGGGGGCTGGGTCTTCCGCTGGGTATCCTCGCCTGGGCTGGATTTTTGCTGATGGGCTGGCGCATCCTCAAAGGTGAGTATCGTCATCTGCTATTGTGGGGTTGGACGGCCTTCTACTTCGGCTGGCAGTCGCTGCAATTCAACCCGACCATGCGCTATCAATTGCCGGTCTATCCGCTGTTGTGTATGATGGCGGCCTGGTTCATCTTTGAGTTGGCGTGTTCAGAGGTTCGAACATTCAAACAGTTCAATCTCTTAAGGGCGGCTGCGGGTGTCGTCGGTGTGGCGGTATTGATAGCCACCACCGTATGGGCCTTTGCTTTTCAAAGTATTTACCTGCGCGATGAGACACGCATGGCCGCCTCGCGCTGGATGTTCGAGAACGTTCCTGCCGGAGTAAATCTTTCCATTCAAATGGAGAATGGAAAGTACAGTCAGCCTCTGCCCACTGCATCCGGTCTGTTGCTTCGCTCCAGTGAACCATATACGATAACCTTCACCCCGCAACGTGAGGGGACATTAAACGAGATCACATTTGGATATGCCGCCAATGCTTCTGACCTGCCTGCAACGCTTGACCTTACAGTTGCTTCAGTCTTGCAGCAGGATGTTGGGCTGGCCTCGGCCTCTGCGCTTCTGGCTCCGGCCCCAGGCGAGTTGTCGTTATCGCTGAAGCCGGACCAGTTCCTCGTCCTGGCGCCAAACCAACAGTATGTTTTGAAACTCGCCACCACCGGAGCCGGGGTTTATATTTCCAATTCGATCCATGTTGTTCTTCAAACGAGCGAGGGGGTCTTTACTCAAACGCTTCCGCTCCCGGCTGGTTTATTCGTTACACCCGGTACTCCATATGCATTGACCTTCACCCCCGTAAAGGAAGGGACGTTGGTCGATGTCGAGTTCGGGTACACCATGGATGTTTCGTTGTCGCCCATGCAGGTCGATGTGGCCGTATATTCCTCCGCACAGCCAGACACGGAACTTACCCGCGGCTCAGCAGTGCTTGATATGACATCTGCAAGTGATTCTCGGGGCGTGCCGCTTTCGATTCAACTTGATCAACCGGTTCCCATGATCATCGGCCAGCAATATATGTTGAAGATCGAGGTTCCCAGCGGCGGCCTGTATATCTCCGGTTCCGCCGTTGCCAACGAAACGGATTATGACTGGGGCCTGCCCTTCCGCATCGATGGGTATGATCCGTTTGGCGGTTTGTATAGCAATGAAGACCTTGTACTTCAAGTCTATTGGGGTGAGGATTTCAACAAGCTTAACCGCTTTATGAATATTCTGGCCAAGGCCGATTACATTGTCATCCCAACCAATCATCAGTACGGACAGATCACGCGTGTGCCGGAGCGCTATCCGCTTACGACTTTGTATTACCGTGAATTGCTCGGCTGCCCCGAAGGCGAAGATATCATTCAATGCTATCGCGAGGCCCAGCCTGGAACGTATGAAGGCCGATTGGGCTTTGAACTCGTCGCGGTCTTTGAATCCTACCCGACGCTGGGACCGCTGGTCATCAACGATCAGGCAGCGGAGGAAGCCTTCACCTTCTACGACCATCCCAAGGTGCTGATCTTCAAGAAGACCGATGCTTTCGATGCGAATGCAGTGCGTGTGTTATTCAATACGGTTGACCTGTCCAAGGTTGTGGTGCTTACGCCGACGCAGTTCAGTGATTACAAGACCCTGATGCTGCCCGATGAAAAAGTGGTCAGTCAACGTGCGGGCGGCACCTGGTCCGACTTGTTCAATTACGACTGGATTCAAAATAAATATCCCGCACTCGGCGCGGTGATCTGGTATTTGTTCGTGCTTCTGCTTGGTTTGTTCGCCTATCCCATTGCGCGGCTGGCGTTGCCCGGCTTGAAACAATATGCCTATGCTTTGGGGCGTATCGTCGGTCTCGTTCTGCTCGCATGGATGGCATGGATGGGCGGCTCGGTCGGCATCGCGTACACGCGAGTCAGCATCGGCGTGGCTGCGGCCCTTATCGCTGTGACAGGCCTCGGCTTGTGGTGGAGGCGTAAAGAGGAATTTAAGGAAGATTGGAATTCCAACCGTCGCTTCTTCGTTATGGCAGAGGTGGTCTTCCTCGTCTTCTTCCTGCTCGACCTGTTCATTCGCCTGGGGAATTCGGATATGTGGCATCCCTCCAAGGGTGGCGAGCGGCCGATGGATTTTTCGTATTTCAACGCGGTCTTGAAGAGTACGAGCTTCCCGCCCTATGACCCGTGGTATGCGGGCGGATATATCAATTATTACTATTACGGCTTTGTGCTGGCGGGCACGCCGGTGAAACTGCTCGGCATTGTGCCTTCGATCGCGTACAACTTTATTTTGCCGACCTGGTTCGCGATGGTGGCAACCGGCGCGTTTATGATCGGGTACAGCGCGATCGAAAAATCGAAAGCCGAAGAGGACGATGGCTCTGCGACATTTGATCTGCGTCTCGTCTCCGGTTTTGCCGCTTCGTTCCTGACCATTTTGCTGGGCAACCTGGGGACGGTTCAGGCGGTGTTCGGTGCTTTTCAACGCATCGCCGCGCCGGGTGGAATCATTCCCGTCGATACAGGTTTGATCCAAAGATGGATATGGGCCGGGCAGGGGTTGTGGATGATGTTCAAGGATCAAATTCCGCTTCCGCTCGGACGGGGTGATTGGTACTGGTTCCCAAGCCGGGTGATTCCGCCGGGGCCGGGCAATGAGATCACCGAATTCCCGCTGTTCACATTTTTATACAGTGACCTGCACGCACACATGCTGGTGATGCCGCTGGCCTTGTTCATCATCGCCTGGGCTTTATCGTTCGTGCATTCGCGCGCCAAGTTGACCCTCGGTGAGTGGATCGCCGCCTTTGGGGTCGGCGCGTTGATGATCGGTGCCTTGAAACCCACCAACACTTGGGATCTGTACACCTACTATTTGCTTGCCGCCATTGCTGTCATTTACACTCTCGTCCGGCATTTGGAATGGAAGGGTTATTTCAATCTGCCTGCGTGGCTTGGCAAGACTCTCCTTGCGCTTGGCGCGGCAGCTTTGTTGTATGTGCTTGGCGCGTTGTTCTACCTGCCTTTCTCGCAGTGGTTCGGGCAGGCCTATAACCAGGTGGATTTTTGGAGTGCATCACGCACATCCTTCTCCTCCTACTTTACGCATTGGGGCTTGTTCCTCTTCATCATCACCGCCTGGCTGGTATGGGAAACCCGCGAATGGATGGCGGCCACTCCTGTTTCGCATTTGAGCCGATTGCGCAAGATCATCTTGTGGATCGAGATCGCCCTGGCGGCCTTCGTGGCTTTGCTTTTATTCTTCGTCGTGGATGGAGTCAAAATTGGGCTGCTGGCTCTGCCCCTGGCCTTCTGGGCGGCTGTGTTGATTCTGCGGCCCGACCTGCCCGAAGCCAAACGCTTTGTGCTTTTCCTGATCGGTACGGCCTTGACCATCACCATCGCGGTGGAACTCATCACCCTGGTCGGCGACATTGGGCGCATGAATACCATCTTCAAGCTGTACTTGCAGGCCTGGATGATGTTTGCGGTCAGCGCGGCGGCGGCCTTTGGCTGGTTGTTGAGCGCTTTCCCAACCTGGCGTTTCAAGTGGCGCATGACCTATCAGAGCGGTGTGTATGTGCTGCTGGCCTGCGCCTTCATGTTCACCCTCACCGCTACGACGGACAAGATCAGTGACCGTATGAATCCCGACGTGCCGCACAGCCTGGACGGCATGACCTTTATGAACTTCTCCGAATTGTGGGACGGGCAGGTGATGGATCTGAGTCAGGATTATCGCGCCATCCGTTGGATGCAGGATAATGTCGAAGGTTCGCCGGTCATTGTCGAGGCGAATTGTTCCGAGTATCGCTGGTGTACGCGCTTCACTATTTACACTGGCCTGCCCGGTGTGGTCGGCTGGAATTGGCATCAGCGTCAGCAGCGCGGCATCTTTGCGCCGCAGGTGCAGCAACGCGTGGATGAAGTGGTTTCGTTCTACAACACCACAGAGATTCAGGTTGCGCTGAATTTCATCAAACGCTATGATGTGAAGTACATCGTCGTCGGGCAATTGGAACGCAACGTGTATCCGCTCATCCCCGGCACGCCGGATGGACTGGCAAAGTTCGCCCAATTCAACGGGCAATATTGGCGGGCCGTGTATCAGGATGGGGCCACGACCATCTATGAGGTTATTCCATGATCCTACATATCACTTCCAAACAGGATTGGGCCGATGCCCAGGTAAACGGCGAATACACCGCGCCAAGTCTCGTGAGCGAAGGCTTCATCCATTGTTCGACGGAAAAGCAAATTTTGAATGTGGCCAACGCCTTCTATCGCGGGCGGACAGACCTGGTGGTGTTGAATCTCGCCGAAGACCGAATCAAGCCCGAGGTTAAGTGGGAGGCGCCTGCGGGTCCTCCGGCTGAAAATATTTCGGAGGCGGACCTCTTCCCGCATGTCTATGGGCCCATCAATTTGGATGCTGTCGCCTCCGTTCTGGACTTTCCGCCTGATGCGGATGGCGGCTGGAGTTCGCTGCCTGTATGAGTTTGACCAGCCTTGCGATTCGTCCTGCTTTGATCGGGGATGAAGCGTTTGTTGCGGAGATGATCCTGCTTTCGATGGGGCATCTGGCTGAGTATTTGTTCGAGGCGGAACAGGGATCGTTGCAAAAGAAGATGTCCACCCTGGTGGCGCGGAATGCTGGTCGTTTTGGCCTGACGCTTGCGCATGTTGCCGAAGTGGGTGGGAAACGCTACGGGGCTGTGCTGGTTTGTAAAGGAAAAAATGTAGACCGCCTGAACCTGGCAACCTTCCCGCATTTGTTCCCATCTTTGGGTGTGCGGCTGGCATGGATGTTCATTTGGCGCGGTATGCGTTTACCCGGCGGGCGCGAAGCCGAAGCGGACGAGTATTACATCAGTAATGTGGGTGTGCTTCCCTCTGTACAGGGGCGGGGAGTTGGATCTGCCTTGTTGAAGTTTGCGGAAGAGCGAGCGCACGCTGAAGGATTGAAGAAGTGTTCTCTGGTGGTTGGCTTGTATAATCAGGATGCCTTCCGTTTATATCAACGATCTGGTTATCAGGTTGTAGAAACCGTGCAGGCCGATAACCCAACCCTGGCGTATCATCGCATGTTGAAGGTCTTATAGGAATCCATGACTGCATTTATTCTTTGGTATCTGGTCGTTACATTACTGGGCTGGCTCACCTTCCCGCTCGTCCATGTGCTTTTCCCTGCGTTGAAGGATCGCGGTTATGCCCTGGCCCGCACAGCGGGATTGTTGATCTGGGGCTATGTGTTCTGGATGTTCGTTTCGCTTGGCTTTGCACGCAATGACCTGGGCGGCATTTTCCTCTCATTGACGGTGATCGTTGGCTTGAGCATTTGGGCGCTCTACATTCATTACTCGTCCCTTGTTATTTTCTTGCGCACGAACAAAGCCCTCATTCTCACCACTGAAATTTTGTTCCTCGTTGCCTTTGCCTTTTTAGCCACTGTCCGTGCTGCCAACCCGGAACTTGCCAGCACTGAAAAACCGATGGAACTGGCTTTCATCAACGGTATTATGCGCTCCGAGACCTTCCCGCCGCAGGATCCCTGGCTTTCGGGATATGCCATTTCGTATTATTACTTCGGTTATGTGATGACCGCCATGCTGGCCCGCCTTGCGAACATCAGCGGCAGCATGGCGCATAATTTGATGACGTCGCTTATTTTCGCGTTGGGTGCAGTCGGTGCATTTGGCATTGTCAATAATTTGCTGAATATCGGCCGCGGGCAACAGGACGCGGACTCTGATGCAAAACGCGGCATATCGTCCACGTTCTATGGTTTGCTGGCTCCTCTCTTTCTCCTGCTTGTTTCTAACTTTGAGACTTTGCTAGAAGTCTTTCATCGACTCGGTTGGGGTTGGACGAAAAATGCGGAGACCGGTGAATGGACAGGTGCCTTCTGGAAGTGGCTGGATATGAAGGAACTTTCCCAGCCGCCGGTGGAACCGTTCAGTTGGATTCCCGACCGTTATTTGTGGTGGTGGCGTGCCTCACGCGTGATCCAGGATTACGACATGCTTGGCGGTCATCGCGAAGTGATCGATGAGTTTCCCTTCTTCTCCTTTTTGCTGGGTGACCTGCATCCGCATGTGCTGGCGATTCCCTTTGGTCTGCTTGCGGTTTCCGTCGCAATGAATATTTTCCTCGGCGGCTGGCGTGGGAAGCTTGAGACTTTTGGCGTGCGCCTGTACACCAATGCCGGTGGCTTTTTCTTTGCGGCTCTCGTTTTGGGCGGGCTGGCCTTTCTCAACACCTGGGATATTCTCATCTCTGCAGCCTTGATCGTGTTGGCCTATGTCCTTTGGCGCGTCAGGGAGGAAGGCTGGAGTTGGCATCGCCTCGAAGACATCCTCGTGCTTGGTCTGCCGCTCGGAGTCCTTTCCCTGGTTTTATATTTCCCCTTCTACCTTGGCTTCTCTTCCCAGGCTGGCGGGATTCTGCCGAACTTCATGTACCCCACCCGTGGTACCCATTTCTGGGTAATGTGGGGCACACTGCTGATCCCCATCTTTTGTTATCTTTTGTATCTGGCTCTTCAGGCCAGAGCAGACGGCTTGCCATCTGACTCCATGTTGAGTCCCAATTGGAAACTCGGCCTGTCGCTAGGGCTTGGATTCACCCTCCTCCTTTTCGTGTTTACGATCCTGCTTGGCCTCATCGGTTCCGCCGCAGAAAAGGATTATGTGGCAGCCTTCCTTGCTTCCCAGAACATGACCGCTTCGCAATTCTTCGGCGCGACCAGCATGCGGCGTCTGAGCTATATCGGCAGTCTCATCACATTGCTGGCGGTCTTCATTCCATCGCTCGCTTTTCTCTTCCCGCGCAATCCTGAAGCCAAAGTCGACTCTACTGAATCGAACGCCTCGCCCCTCGTTTCTTCCTCCTTGTCCCTGCATTTCACATTCCTGCTTCTTGCGCTTGGCTCCATTCTCATTCTCGCCCCCGAATTTGTCTTCCTGCGCGACCAATTTGGCTACCGCATCAACACTGTTTTCAAATTCTATTACCAGGCGTGGATTCTCTGGAGTCTGGCCGCAGCATTCGGCGTGGGATATCTTTTGCAAAACCTGCACGGACGGGCTGTCAACATTGGCTTCCGAGCGCTGATTGGACTGGTCATCTTTACCGGCTTGCTATATCCGGTCTTCGGGTTGATGACCAAGACCGACAACTTCAAACCCGTCTTCGGTTACAACCTCGACGATTTCGAACGTATCAAACGTGAGAACCCGGACGATGCGGCGGGCATCGCGTTCCTGACCTCCCAGCCGGAGGGAGTCATCGCTGAAGCGGTTGGCGGCAGTTATAGTTATTATGCGCGCGTATCCGCCTTCACGGGCTATCAGACCGTGCTCGGTTGGCCTGGTCATGAAGCGCAGTGGCGTGGTAGTTATGAGCCACAGGGGACGCGCGAAGATGATATGGAACTGCTCTACACCACCCCCCGTTGGGAAGAGGCGCAGAGCATCCTGCAGAAATACAACATTCGTTACGTCTTTATCGGAAACCTGGAACGCGTCTCCATACCGGTGAACGAGGAAAAATTCCGCCTTCACCTCCTGCCTATATTCCAGCAGGGGAGCACGATCATTTACGAAGTGCCATAGGATACAATAACCCCATGATCTACCGACATTTCAAATATGAGGGCTGGCTGTATGCGCTGGCATTCCTCATCGCATTAGGCATCCGTCTGACCGGGCTTGGCGCACTGCCTCTTAACGATTCCGAAGCCATGCCTGCCTTGCAGGCCCTCCATATTTCACAGAGCGAAACCACACCCGTTGGCCCGCACCCTTTTTACATCCTATCCACCTCTGTGTTGTTCTTGTTGTACGGTGGTGGGACGAATTTCCTCGCCCGGCTGATTCCCGCTTTGGTGGGAAGTTTCCTGGTTCTGGCTCCCCTCCTCTTTGACAACCGCCTCAGACCCCGCTCGAGCCTGCTTCTGGCCTTCTTCCTTGCACTCGACCCAGGCCTGGTCACCATCTCTCGCCTGGCGGCGAGCCCGATCCTGGCCATCACGTTAGTCGCCTTCACAGTCGGATTCTATAACAAGAACAAGCTTGCTCATGCCGCTGTCTTTGCCGCCCTGGCCCTCCTGAGCGGACCTTCCCTTTGGTTTGGCCTTCTTGGCCTCGGAATCTCGCTGGCTATTTATCAGCTCTTCAATCGTGGAGGCTCCCGTTCCAGTGTGGATGAAACTCCCGAAGCAGAATCAGACTCCGCCAGGGAAGAGGCGATGCGGTCATCCTTCTCCAACTCGAAGATCGAATCATTCAAATTAACGCCTTCCATTCTTATTCTCTTCGCCTTTACTTTTTTTAGCGCGGGCACCCTCTTTCTGACCGTGCCTGGCGGCATTGGTGCGGTGTTTGCATCCATCCCGGCATTTATAAATAACTGGGCCACTCCTTCCGGGACAACACAGGGCATTGTTCTGCTGTCACTGGCGCTGTATCAACCGTTTGCTTTGCTGCTCTCGATCGTCGCCCTTATCCGCGGATGGGCGAATGGTGTTCGACGTATTGTTTTCCTGAGTCTCTGGCTGCTTGTTTCGCTGGTGTTCGTCATCCTTTTGCCTGCCCGCCAAATGGCTGACCTGACGTGGACGTTGATTCCGCTCAATGCACTGGCCGCTATTGAATTTGCCCGTCACTTTAACATTTTCCCCGATGAACGCAGAGAGGTGGCCGGTGTGGCCTTCCTCACTTTGTTCATTTGGGTCTTCGCCTGGTTTGGGCTTTCCAGCCTGATCTGGTATCCCTCCGATTCGCCGGAATACCGCCTGCGCTTTTGGATGTTGGTCGCGGCCCTGGCTTTGCTGCTCGTCAGCCTTGTACTCATCGCTGCGGGATGGTCTCTTCGTACGGCGCGCTTCGGCGCGGTGTGGGGGCTTGCCATTGGGCTGGGAGTGCTGGGCCTGGGCGGCGCCCTTGGTGCGACAGGCCTTCGCGGTATGGATTTCCCCGAGCTGTGGTGGCCGCATGCTGTGCCCATTCAGGCGGAACTTTTGCGCGAGACTGTGGATCAAATTTCAGAGTTCGGCACGGGAGATGACCATCATGCCAGTGTGGTGATTTTGGGGCTCGACTCACCGGCGCTTGTGTGGGCTTTGCGTGAACATCCCGTGAAGGTGGTCAAGGCGTTGGATGTGAGCAATGCTCCGGATTTTGTCATCACTCCGTTTGAAATGGATCCGGCACTGATTGCCGCCTATCGCGGGCAGGATTTCACCTGGCGGCAGACCCCGTTGTGGAATCTCAATGCACCGGCTAGTTGGCTGCGCTGGGTCATCCTGCGTGAAATGCCTCAATCCGGCGAGGTGATCATCCTTTGGGCGCGCGACGACCTTTTCATCGACAACTAAATTTGGAATCATCATGACAAATACAACTCCTCCCTCCATCATTGCCCTCGACGGGCCTGCCGCGTCTGGGAAATCCACCATTGGACGTAAGTTGGCCGATTCGCTCGGCTACCTTTTTTTCGATACCGGGATCATGTACCGCGCCGTTACCTGGATCGCCCTCGAACGCGATTTAAACTT
>JAEURI010000213.1 GCA_016789225.1 Anaerolineales bacterium | reverse complement strand
CATTGCCCTCGACGGGCCTGCCGCGTCTGGGAAATCCACCATTGGACGTAAGTTGGCCGATTCGCTCGGCTACCTTTTTTTCGATACCGGGATCATGTACCGCGCCGTTACCTGGATCGCCCTCGAACGCGATTTAAACTTAAGCGATGAAAGTGCCATCACCGAGCTTGCGCAAAATGCGCAAATCGACATCCGCCAGCCCACCAAGGATGACGGGCGAGCCTGTGATGTGCTCATTGCCGACAAGGATGTTACCTGGGATATGCGCTCCGGTGAAGTGGATGCGAATGTTTCGGTGGTCTCTGCGTATGTGGGGGTGCGCAAGGCCTTATCGGAACAGCAGCGTCGCATCGGCATGCGCGGCAGGGTTGTGATGGTGGGCAGGGATATTGGCACGGTCGTCCTCCCGGAAGCAGACTTGAAGGTCTATATGGATGCATCCGCTGAGGAACGCGCCCGCCGCCGCTACGACGAGGTCATTGCCCGCGGTGAAACAGCGGATTACAACGAGATATTGGAAAAGATGATCGAGCGTGACCGGATCGACTCCACCCGGGCGGTTGCGCCGCTGCGCCCCGCCGATGATGCCGTCATCATTGACACCGACAAGCTCGATGCAGAGCAGGTTCTCGCCCGTGTGATGGAATTGTGCAAATAGAACCGCTAATGTTATAAGCGCCGTTCACGGCGCTTTTTTTAATCAGTTGTCCCTATGATGCCCTACCGTGTTCCATTCCATATTCAGGTCAACCGAATTTTTATGCGCCCCGTCTTTCGGGCGATCTTCCGTGTTTTGGGAAACATAAACATTGTTGGCCGGGAACATGTTCCGTTTGGCAAGCCGTATGTCATCGCGATGAATCACATCTCGATCTTTGATCCGCCTTTGCTGGTTTCCTTTTGGCCCGAGACTGCCGAGATCGTGGGTGCGGCGGATGTATTCTCAAAAAAAGGACAGGGACCCTTATTGAGAATGTACGGGGTAATTCCCGTTCATCGCGGCGAGTATGACCGTTATCTGTTGGAGACGATGTTGATGATCCTGAGATCTGGGCGGCCCATGGCAATTGCGCCGGAGGGTGGGCGTTCTCATGAGCCTGCCATGCGACGTGCCCTGCCTGGCATTGGCTATCTCATCGAACATGAACAGGTGCCGATATTGCCGGTGGGACTGTTCGGCACCACCGAAGATTTCTGGCAGCGTGCCAGGCGCGGCGAAAGACCCAAACTCGAAATGCGGATCGGCAGGCCCATTCACTTTCCAGTTCAGATTCAAAAAGGAGCGGAGAGAAGAGAAGTCCGCCAGCAAAATGCGGACCTGGTCATGCGGCACATCGCAGGGTTACTGCCCGAGGAGTATCACGGCTATTATGCAGGACAAGCCATCATCCAACCTTCCTAAACCGGTCAGCGAGGTCTGGCGGCCGGAGCTGGTGCGTCTGCCCCAACTGACCCGCGCGAGACTTGCCTTCCGTGTCTTTTCGCATGGGCTGCTCAAACTCGTGGCAAAGCTCTGCCTGCGGGTCACCACACAGGGGATGGAGAATCTTCCACAAGACGGTCCCTTTTTAATTGTCATCAATCATTTGGGAGATGCCGATGCGCCAGCGTTGGTCTCGGCTCTGCCGTTTACGCCGGATGCGCTCGGCAAGATCGAGTTGTATGACTTGCCCATCCTCGGCAGGCTGATGGATTGGTATGGCATCATCTGGCTGCATCGCGGCCGGCCGGATAAGCGTGCACTGCGTTCTGCATTGGATGGCTTGGCGCAAGGCCGGGTCATCATCATTGCGCCGGAGGGCAGGTATTCCCTTACCGGTGGGTTGGAGGAGGGCACAAGCGGCGCCGCCTTCCTTGCCTATAAATCGGGCGTGCCGCTTGTCCCAATTGTCGTCACCGGTACTGAAAATGCAAACGTGTACGGACATATGAAACGATGGCAGCGCGCGCCGGTTCATATTCGGGTGGGGAAAATGTTCCGGTTGGCCGAGCAGGCTTCGGCGCGGCAAGAGGTGTTGAGTCGCGGGACGAGTCAGATCATGGCGGCGCTGGCGGAGCTTCTTCCGGAGCGTTATCGCGGGGAATATTCCTAGTTGACAAATAATCTTGTAAACTGCCTCATGGATTTTTGAGGCTATAATACAAAAAATGGATTTCATCCTTACGCTCCTGGCAGGCATAGCGTTTCCCGCCCCGCCCACTCTTGCAGGATGGTTTGTATGGGTGTCGCTATTGGTGGGACTGGTCTATGTGCTTTATCAACAGCGCAAGGACCAGCCGGTTTGGGGGAATGTGACACGCGGCTGGGGATTATTTCTTTTTCTCTTTATTCTTGTTGCAGTTACGAGTCTGACCCTTGGCCTGCGACTAAGTTCCGCCTCAGTGCGACCTCCGCCTGGGTTGCCCGCCGGTGTGCCGGGTTCTACGCTGATGATTTTTTCAGCGGTTCCCATGTTGTTGGGCGGCGGCTTTCTGGGGCCAATAGGAGCGGCGGTGTTGGGGGCCTTTGCTGGATTGCTGCGCGGCACCTGGGACCTGTATTCGCTTTTCCCCATCCTTGAAATGGCTTTTGTCGGCGCATGGTTCTCGATGAATGTGCGCCAGCGGTATCGCACGCCTGCCTATCGGTTATTACGTCAACCTCTGGTGGCGGCGCTGCTTATGATTCCCATTCATACACTGTTCTATGTGGTGAGCGCCTTGTTCACTCAATGGGGCGCATCTGTTCCGGCTACGGCGCGTTTGGATTTTGCCATCAGCAATGCGGCTACAGTTACCCTTGCCTTTGCAGGGGAAATGCTCATCGGCGGCCTGGTGGCGCAGATCGTCTCTTCGGCGTTTCCGGCGAGCTGGGGCGGGAAACATTCCCTGCAGCCATCGCCCGGTGAGAAGAGCCTCGCGACCCGCTTCATCTTTGCGGTGGGCACATTTATCCTGCTTTTGCTTTTGTCTTTATTGGTCGGAGATTGGGTGGTGGCCGGGCGTGCTGTGCGGGACATGCTGGAGGGCCGCCTTTCGAGTGCGGGCCAATCGGCGGCGCAGAGCGTGCCTTTCTTCCTGGAAACCGGGCAGAACCTGGCCGTTCAACTTGCTTCGGACCCACGCCTGTTGGAATCCTCCGGCGATGAGTTGACCTCTGTTATCGGTTCGCGGATGCAAGCAGTGCCATACTTCGACCAGTTGATCGTGCTGGATGTCTTCAGTGAGGAAGTGCTGGCCATCTATCCTCTTTCGGCGCGGGATGGCTTCAAGCTTTATTTGGACGAAGATACCGGCCTGTTGCTCGCGGCCAACGGTGTGTTGACCCAGATCTATTCCATCCCGCCGAGTTCGGTGGATGATTCTTCGCGTGTATCTTTTATGGTCGCCATCGTGGATTCGTTCGGCAATGTGAAACGCATCCTGATCGGACGCACCACTCTTATTTCAAATCCGCTGACCCTGCCTTTGATCGAAAGCTTGAACAATATGCGCGAACTCGAGGGTTCGGGCATGCTGTTGGATGAGAATAACCGCGTCATCTATCATTCAGACAATGAACAGATCCTTGCCCCATACGACGGGCAGACCGGTCCGGAACCGTTCTTCTACGACGACACGGCCCCGGACGGGACTCGTCAACTGGTGTATTACCAGCCGGTGCGCGGACGTCCGTGGGCGATCGTGCTGAAGATTCCCGCTCAACAGGTGCAGCAACTGGCGTTGAGTATTGCCACTCCGCTGGCTTTGATGATCATTGTGCTGGCGTTGATCGCGCTGATCTCACTGCGGCTTGGTCTGCGTGTGGTGACCGGCTCTCTGCAAAGTCTGTCTGTTGAAGCCAATCGTATTGCGCAGGGCAAACTCGACCATCCGCTTCAGGTGGATGGGGAGGATGAAGTGGCGCAATTGCGGCGTGCGTTTGAGCAGATGCGGGTGAGTTTGCAGGCGCGGCTGGAGGAGATCAACCGTCTGCTGGAAGTGAGTCAGGGCGTGGCATCCAGCCTGGAGATGCAGGATGCGGTCAAGCCGGTGTTGGAGGCGATCCTCTCCACGGGTGCGAACTCGGTGCGCGTGGTCTTGTCTCCCACTGTTCTTCCAGAGACCTTTGTCGAACTTCCCTCTCGTTTTGCGCTCGGGAATTTGCAGGATGTCTATGCCCATCTTGACGATCAGATCCTCGACTATGCACATAGTCATGGGAGGATGATCGTACCGAATTTGAGTCGTTCGCGCGAGATCGTCTTTGATACCGCAAAGAGTCAACCGCTAGCCTTGCTGGCTGTGGCCTTGCGGCATGAGAACCGCTATTACGGTGTGGTCTGGGCGGGCTATGAACAGCCGCGGAAATTCTCGGATTCAGATGTGCGCTTTGTGACGACCCTTGCCGGGCAGGCAGCCCTTGCAGTGGCGAACGCGCATCTTTTTCTGAACGTGGAGGCTTCGCGCCGGCAGTTGGAGGCGATCATCAACTCTTCGCCGGACCCCGTGATCGTGACCGATCATCGCAACCGATTGCTGCTTGCCAACCGTGCTGCGACCTCTGCCCTGGGTCAGGGCGTGGACGATACCAGCAGCGGCATGGAGACCGAAAAGGTCGTCAAACTCAAACCGCTTTTGAATTTACTGCAAAACACCACCTCTGAAAAACAATCTGCTGAGATCATTCTTTCAGACAAGCGTACCTATCTTGCCACTGCCTCGCCCGTAATGGTGGAAGGGCGTCAGATCGGTCGTGTGTGCATCATGCGCGATGTGACCCACTTCAAGGAATTGGATTCGATGAAGTCCGAGTTCGTGGCGACCGTGAGCCATGACCTGCGTTCGCCATTGACGCTGATGCGCGGTTATGCCACCATGCTCGACACTGTGGGTGAGTTGAATGAACAGCAGCAGGGATATGTCAAGAAAATCGTCTCTGGCGTGGAGAATATGTCGCGCCTGGTCAATAATTTGCTCGATCTGGGTCGCATTGAGATCGGCGTCGGCTTGCAGGTGGAGCATGTCACCGTATTGGATATTATCGAACGGGTGACCAGCGCCCTTCAATTGCAGGCGACACAAAAGAACATCAACCTGAATGTCGAACTTTCCAGGGATATGCCCCATGCTGTGGAGGCCGACCAGGCACTCTTGCATCAGGCGGTATACAATCTGGTGGAAAATGCCATCAAGTATACGCCGGAGAGGGGGAGCGTCGCCATACGCACCCTTTCCCATCAGCCAGATTTCCTCGTTTTTTCCATAGAAGATTCAGGCATTGGCATTCCGGCGGAGGATATTCCGCATCTGTTCGAGAAGTTCTATCGCGGTAAGCAGCGGGAGGCGCGTAACCAGCCCGGCTCAGGGTTGGGCCTTGCCATTGTCCATTCTATTGCCGAGAGTCACCGCGGACGTGTTTGGGTGGAAAGTGTGGAAGGCCACGGCAGCACCTTCTATTTGCAGATCCCGCTTGTGCAACCGAGAGAGTTCAAACCCGTATAATTTCGTACATGCCCCTTAGATGTGATACCTAAAAAACGAATTTATACTATAATCCAGCCTTGTCCTTCCGCGGGAAGGGCATAATTTTTTGCCTGTATAGCAGGTACTTATGATTGATCAAGATAACAAACAAACCCCAATTATCGAACGTAAAACGGAATATAAACCTCCGCGTTCCTGGCGTTCCTGGCTGATCGGGCGTCCGCTCTCCACAGCAGATGCTGCGCATGAAACCATCGGCAAGGTGGTCGGGTTGGCAGTTTTTGCCTCTGATGCGCTTTCCTCGAATGCTTATGCTACGCAGGAAATCTTAGTGGTATTGGCAGCAGCTGGGACGATTGCTTTCGGGTATGTATTCCCGATTTCCATTGCGATCGTTGCCCTGTTGGCTATCGTATCCCTTTCCTATGTTCAAGTCATCCATGCCTACCCGGATGGCGGCGGCGCATATGTGGTTGCGCGTGACAACCTGGGTGAGCTGGCTGGCTTGACCGCTGCTTCCTCCCTTTTGGCGGATTATATTCTGACGGTCTCGGTGTCCGTTTCATCTGGCATTGCGCAGATCGTATCGGCGTACCCGGACTTGTATGAGTATCGTGTTCCGATGGCGGTCGGTGCCGTGTTCCTGCTCATGCTGATCAACTTGCGCGGCGTGCGTGAATCAGGCGCGGCCATTGCTGTTCCAAGCATGTCATTCATTGTCATCATGCTCATTATGATCGTCGTTGGAATGTACAAGTACTTCACCGGTTCGCTGGGAACTGTGGCAAACCCACCGGAAATTCTGGCACATGGCATCACCACTTTTGGATTGCCTTTCCTTATCTTGCATGCCTTCTCCAGCGGCACAGCGGCATTGACCGGTATCGAAGCCATCTCCAATGGCACCACTGCCTTCAAAGAGCCGCGCAGCAAAAATGCTGCTACCACTCTGACATGGATGGCAGTCATTCTAGCCATGTTATTCATGGGAATCTCCTTCCTTTCGAATCATGTCGGGGCGGTTCCTTCTGAGGTGGAAACTGTCATTTCTCAATTGGGTCGCACCGTCTTTGGCGGACAGGGCATCCTTTATTTCGGTGTGATCCTGTTCACCACCATCATCTTGCTCTTGGCAGGAAACACCGCCTATGCAGGCTTCCCGCGCTTGAGCGCCCTCATGGCAATGGATGGCTTCCTCCCGCGCCAGTTGACTTACCGCGGCAGCCGCCTCGTCTATTCACGCGGGATTGTCGCGCTGGCGGTGTTGTCCTCTGCATTGATCGTTCTCTTTCAAGCAAGCGTGACTCGTCTTATTCCTCTTTACGCCATTGGCGTGTTCCTTTCCTTTACCTTGGCACAGTCTGGCATGGCATTGCGCTGGCTGAAGAGCGGACGTCTTCTCAACCAAAAAGAAGATGTGGCTCATACCAACACCCGCGTTTCAAAATTAACCTACGACCCGCTCTGGCGCTTGAAGATGATCACCAATGGTTTTGGCGCATTCTGTACCGGTGTTGTGATGTTGATCTTCGCCATCACCAAATTCCAGGATGGTGCCTATGTAGTTCTGATCCTCATCCCAGCCTTGATCGGCATCCTTTGGATGATCCACATTCATTATCGTAAACTTGCGAAAAAACTCTCGCTCGATAACTTTGGGATCATCCCGCCGCATACCATTCGACATCGCGTCATCAT
>JAEURI010000165.1 GCA_016789225.1 Anaerolineales bacterium | reverse complement strand
AAGATATGTATAGGTATCGCCTTCGATCTGCAAAGCCTCTGGCACAGAGTAATAAATTTCCTCTAATAGGTCCTTTGCCAATTGGGTGTTTGGATCAATTTCGAGCGCGGTCTTTAAGTGAGTAAGCAGGCTGGGCAAAAGGCCCTCGGAATCATTTTGGGAGACCATGTAAAAGTCCCAGTAATAACGCGCCCACAAAAGATCGGCGTAGCCATAATGCCAGAGCGAGTCGTTTGGAAGCAAAGCAAGGCAGCGTTCATAGGCCTGCTTGCTGAGTTGGAACATCTCCTTCCCGGCGGCATCATTGCGCAGCCAGGCCTTGATCCTGATGACTTCCTTGTAGGCTTTGCCCAGCCTGCCCCATGCCTCGCCATCGTTCGGGTTTCGGGTGACGGTATCTGTTTCAGTTAGGATGTTTTCCCAAATTGAAGGAGCCAGAACGATAAATTGGAGATTGCTTTCGAAGTTCGGTTCCAGGTCATCAAAATGCCAGCGGACTTCGTTGCCTGAAAAGGTTCCACCTTTCGTCGGCTGACCATATCCTTCCACTTCATTCACCCAGATGTTCTTCTCGTTCACCTCGTAAGGCAGGCGCAGGATGATATCGGCACTGCCGATGGTGCCGTTCCAGCCCGCGCCGGTTTCGAGAACATATTTGAAGACCTCATAGGGAAAGTAACCAAACCCATCCACGGTGTAGGCCACTTCGATCAGAACATCCTCTCCAGGCGGGAAGGTTACATCGAAGATCGCCCAGGGAATCTCGCCACGCTCCTGAAACGAGGTTTCATTATTGAGAAAAGGCTGTACTTCTCTGCGAGTCGGAACCGATGCGTGATTAACCTTCACATCGATTCCCGCGATCTCCGGAAAACGTCCAAAGCCATCAGAGTTGCCATTGAAGAACGAGAGTGGAAACCGCACCGCCATTTTTTCTTCCACACTGCCAAGGTTGACCATGTTGAATACAGCCTCAGTTCTGGCAACAGCGCCATGAGCATCCGCCGGGTCTTCCGATACGATCAAGGTCACCGTTTCAGAGGCCATGCGCACCTGGGTCGTCTCAGCGCCTGGGTTGACATTCGAACCGGGGACGGTCTCCGGCGGGGCGACATCGGCGTGAACGGAATAGGGAAACGCAGAAATCAACATGAAAAACATCAGTGACATTGGCAAAAATTTCTTCATTTATTTCTCCTGTTCGAAAACTCTCAAATGAATATACCGGGATGAATCATATCGGTCAATTCGGGCAAAAGTACCAATCGGAACCATGAACTTGAGACCATCGCATGGACGAATGTCACCAATAACTCACTATCTTCGTCAAATTCGTCCATTTAGGGTTTGGGGGCAAAAACTGACTGATATAATCCCAAAATCATGCAGCTTACCGACACTCACTGTCACCTTGATTATCACAAATATAACGCTGACCGCATCGAGGTGATCCAACGCGCAAAGGATTCAGGGCTGGTCAGGATTCTAGTGCCAGGACTCCACCACAGGTCAAGCCAAGAGGCGGTGAAGTTGGCAGAGGCAAATCCGATGGTATATGCGGCGGTCGGGTTCCATCCCACCGACCTGAATGAATTCTCCGAAGCCACATTCCAAAAAACAAAAGACCTGGCCCGTCATCCCAAAGTCGTGGCCATCGGCGAGATCGGCATCGATTATTACTGGGTCAAGGAGCCGGAGAAACGGGCTTTTCAACGCGAAGCGCTCAAACAGCAGTTGGCATTTGCGCAGAAAATGAACAAGCCCGTGGTGCTGCACATGCGCGAGGAAAATGATGAATGGTTCGGGCAGGCCTCGCTGGATCTGCTCGACATTCTGACCGAATGGCAAAATAGCCTGACGGGTTCGCTCAAAGAAAAACCCGGTGTGCTGCACTCCTTCAACGGCACGCTCGAAACCGCTCAAAAGGCACTGGCGCTCAACTTTTACATCGGCGTAACCGGCCCCATCACTTATAACAATGCGGATAAAAAACGCGAGATCGTTGGCCAAATTCCGCTTGACAGGCTGCTTATCGAAACCGACGGCCCTTTTCTCACACCCGTGCCGTTTCGTGGCAAACGGAACGAACCCGCCTTTGTTCGTCATATTGCTGATAAAATAGCGGAAATCCATTCCAAAAGCCCTGCAGAGATCGCCGCCGAAACCACCAACAACGCGGCGCATCTCTTTGCATGGGGAGATTGACTTGAACGCTGTTACTTTTTTCTCACCCGTTACTGAAGAAATAAAACTTGTAGAAGAAAAAATGCGGGCACAGGCGGATGAAGCCCACTCCGACCTGCGTGCTGCGCTCGAACATTTGCTCGCTGCCGGAGGGAAACGCGTCCGCCCTACCCTGGGCCTGCTCGTCGGAAACATGCTGGGTGCGCCGCTGGAAAAGCTCGTCACCCTCGGCGCCGCGGTGGAATTGCTTCATACCGCCACCTTGGTTCACGATGATCTGATCGATGGCGCGCTGCTCAGGCGCGGCATGCCCACGCTCAACGCGCGCTGGTCGCCGCCCGCCACTGTCCTCACCGGCGACTTTCTCTTTGCGCGTGCCGCCAAGCTCGCTGCTGATACTGACCACCTGCCATTGATGAAATTATTCTCCGAAACCCTCGCCACCATCGTCAATGGCGAGTTGACCCAAATGTTCACCTCACGCGGACTCATCAACCGCGAGAACTACGACAAACGCATCTACGCCAAGACCGCCTCCCTGTTTGAAATGACCTCGCGTGCCGCGGCCATGGTCAGCCCGGCGGATGAAACCGTGATCGAGTCCATGCGCTGCTTCGGGTATGAGATCGGCGTCGCCTTCCAGATCGTGGATGACATCCTCGACTTCACCGGCGACCAGAACGCCGTGGGCAAACCGCTCGGCTCCGACTTACTTAACGGCCTGGTCACCCTCCCGGCCATTTACTACGCCGAAGCCAACCCCGAAGACCCAGACGTGCTTTCCCTGCCCAATGGCGGCTGGACGAATAACGAGAACATGACCCGCCTTGTGGAAAACATCCGCGCCACCGATGCGCCCAAACGCGCCATGAACGAAGCCGAAGGGCACATCGAATCTGCGCTAGCCAGCCTCGACTCCATGCCCTCCTGCGCCGAGCGGGATGCGCTGGAAAATCTGGCGAAGTATATTGTCGATAGAAAAGTTTAACCGCGAAGTAAAAACTTTTTTTCTTCGCATTCTTGGCGATGAGTACATTCCCCATGCCTAACCCACGTAAACCCTTTCGCTTCAATGTCGGCTTCATCATTCACGAAGAAGTCGGCTACAACCACGATTTTCCATTCAACCTTGAAAAGGTCATCCTCGATGGCGAGCTTGAACTGCGCAATCTCGAAGGCGTCGTCAATGTCGGTAAGACCCCGCAGGGATTGATCGCCCAGGGAACCTTCTCGGCGGAGACAACCCTCAACTGTGCGCGCTGCCTCACGGACTATGAGCAGGAACTCGACTGGGAATTCACTGAGCTGTACGCTTTCGACCAGCGATCAATGAGCGAATCGGGCCTGCTCATCCCTGATGATGCGCACCTCGATGTCGAAGAACTCCTGCGCGAGTATGCCCTGCTGGAGATTCCCATCAACCCGCTTTGTGCCCCTGAATGCAAGGGTTTGTGCGCCGAATGCGGGCAAAACCTCAACGAAAAAGACTGCGGTCACCTCCCCGAAGAACCCGATTCGCCGTTTGCGAAGTTGAAGGATTTGTTGAAGTAGACTCAAGCGTCGTGCTATGAAACCCAGCTCAAACAAACTTCTTCAAGTTGTAGGCGTTATCGTCACACTGGCATTGCTCGTTGCCCTATTCCAATGGCGCGCCGCTCAAAACCTCACCCGGCAAAACTATTACAGTTCAAATTTCTTTGTCTTCTGGCTTTCAGGGAAGTTGATCCTCGAAGACCAAAGCCCGTATGATGCCAGCCAGTGGTCGAACGGGCATGAAGTCTACGGATCGATTACACCCAGGGAACCGACATTCCTTTATCCGCTGCCGCTGGCCGTATTTTTGACCCCATTGGGATTGCTAACCGTTGGTCAGGCATACTTCCTTTGGCAGTGGCTTAGCCAGTCGGCGATTGCCATCGTAGTGTATTTCCTCTTCAAACGTTGGAACACGATGGCACATAACCGCCTGCTCGTACCCGTTATGCTCTTTCTATTATTCTTTGGCCCCATTTACCTGAGCTTGCAGATCGGTTCACTGGGGCCTCTCACATTGCTTTTAATCTTCGGAACCCTTCTCCTGTTGGACTCGGATCACAAGATCGCAGCTGGGGTGCTGCTCGCTTGCACGATGTTCAAGCCACCTCAGGGCATTATGATCCTATTATTGTGTGGTTTGGTCTTCCTCCTAAAAAAAGAATGGAAGGCCATTTTGGGAATAGCCTTTGGCGGGTTTCTGCTTCTGCTCATAGGATATATAGTAGATGTAAACTGGATATCCACCTTTTTGCAAAGCAGTCAGGCGGCTTTTGATCGCAGGTTGGGCGTTCAATCCACAGTTTGGAGTTTCTCCTATTTAGCCTGCGGCGGAGATTCAGTCTGCTATTATGCCCTAGGAGTATTTGGGATGCTGGCACTGCTTACCACCACCGGCTGGTATCTTTGGAAAAACCGGGAGCAAATCAGCAATTGGCAGATGTTCAATGTCGTCCTGCCGGTCTCCTTCGTTGCTACGCTGTATTTATGGGCCTATGACCAGATTCTCTACGTCTTGCCCATTGTTTGGATCATCGGTACTTTGGTGGAAAAAACAAAAAGTTACGTCTTCGCCATCTTCTTCTTGATCATCCTTGACCTGTTCTCCTTCTTTGCCCTCGCCCAACAGGCCATCACTAGCAGTGACCTATGGAGCCTAGGTACGACCCTGCTCGTACTCATTTTCCTTGGCCTTGCCTCATGGATGAAACCAAAGCAAAATAAGGCGATATGAAATCCCAAAGAAATCCGTTACGAAAACGCACTCCCAAGCCGGACTGTTTCTATCGCGGACTACTCATCCTTGGATACTTTTCCATTGCCGCAGGCGGACTGATCACTCTTGGCGGTATGGCTGGATTCATTTCAACGTTCATAAAATCCGCGCCCGATATTTCCTCAGCTCTTCAAAACCTGGATCAAGGGGTTGCTCTGTTTGGGCTCACCCTGATCGCTACGTATTTGGGGGCTTTCACTGCCCTGGGTTGTGTTGGGATGATCGGTATTGGGCTCGGGTTTCTGTTCATGTTCCTGTCCACCTCACCAGCGGAACACCCCATTGACAAACCCATGCCGCTGCCCTAAAATAACGCCCATGAAATACACTTCTGCTTTCCCGATGGTGCCAATGACCATGGCCATGCGCATAATGCGAATGGAAATGTCCCCCTGCGCCAAGTGGAAAGCATAGTTTTTCATACCTGAAAAAACGGGCTGTCCATTTCGCGGACAGCCTTTTTGTTTGAATAAGAGCAAATTAACCGCAAAGACCGCTAAGGTCGCTAAGAAAAAAATAAGGTTTTCTTCGCGCTCTTCGCGCACTTGGCGGTAATAAAACTGGAGCAACCTGATGACCGAAACCATTTTAGTAGCAGTCGCCTGGCCGTATGCCAATGCCGAAATTCACGTGGGCAATATCACGGGTTCCCATTTACCCGGTGACATTTTCGCCCGTTACAACCGCCTCAAGGGCAACAAAGTGCTGATGATCACCGGCACCGACTCACACGGTACGCCCGTCACCATGAGCGCGGACAAACTCGGTAAACCGGTGGAGGAAGTGTACAAGTCCTTTCATGAGGGCTTCATCGAGTTGTTCCAGCAGATCGGCATCACTTACGATCTGTACACCACCACTCACAGCGACAATCACTTCAAGGTCTCGCAGGCGATGTTCCTTGCCTTGCAGAAGAATGGATACCTCTTCAAGGAATTCAGCAAGCAGTGGTACTCCCCCAGCGCTGGCAAGTTCCTGCCGGACCGTTACGTCGAAGGGACTTGTTACATCTGCGGCTTCGAAGGTGCACGCTCCGATCAATGCGATAATTGCGGCAATGTGCTCGAACCGGAGAAGTTGAAAAATCCGCGCGCGAAGACCGGGGATGGTGCGCTCGAACTACGCGACACGGAACATTTTTATCTCGACCTCTCCAAACTTGAGCCTGAGGTTAAGAAATTCTTACAGGCTCGTTCCGACCACATGAGAGATACTGTGATCGGCGAGTCTTTGCGCAAGATCGAAAGCGAAGGGCTCAAAGCCCGCTCCATCACCCGCGATATTGATTGGGGTATTCCAGTTCCGGTCAATGAGCCCGAATGGGAGACGAAGAAACTCTACGTGTGGTTCGAAGCC
>JAEURI010000150.1 GCA_016789225.1 Anaerolineales bacterium | reverse complement strand
GGTCTTTCTCGATCTCTTTTGCATCATCGAGCCTGCGGTGAATGTGACAGTGAAAGCCGACTTCGTGACCGGCATTTGAAATTTTTTCAGGTAATTCGGGAAACCATCCCACCATTTCACCAACGAGATAGAACGTGACTTTTGAGTCGCCAAAGACATCGAGGATGGGGCCAATGGCATGTCGCGAACGTTCCCCGTCTAATTCGTAGCGGGTTTCGGGCGGTAAAAAGTCATAACGTCGCGAAGGCGCGAACCAGGATTCGTAGTCGATGGTGAGGAGGAGGCGTGGAGAGGGTGTCATGGCGCGGGGATTATATTACGGGACTTGCTTGATGATGCAAAACGTTGCACCCATACGCGAGACTTCGATCATGGCAGGTTCATCACGCAGAAATTTTAGATCTTCGTTCGAGCGCGTGTTGACCAGATAATAATCGCCGGTTTTCATCTCTTTTTGCTCGCTGCGAAAATCGCGGATGGTGATATTTGAGTCCGCGTAATAGGCGGCGATATACGGTTCACGCCGGACGAAGAGCTGGGTACCCGGTTCTGCGAGTTGATTCAAGCCGAAAACGGCTTCGCGATAGCAGGTCAGCCAGTATTCCGTTTCATAGTTGCGGAAGACGCCATCCATGCCACCTGCGAAGTTGTTGTAGTAGGCATATTGGTAAGGATGCAGTTGGAGGATTGGAAGAATTCCAAAGGCAAGAATGGCAAAGGCGATGACAAATTTTTGCCAACTATGTTTCAGCCAATAGAATAGAGCTTCAAATGCAAAGCCTGCAAAGATGAACAATGGTGGCAGGATAAAAAGGAAGTGGCGATAGCCGTCGTACATGGCTGGACGTTTTATTAGGATATAAGCCGCAAGGATGCCGAACCAGAAAAGGAGAATGGCGAGGGTCAGGCGTTTTTTGTTATCTGCTTTCCAAAAGCCGAAAAATATACCAACCGCAATGAGAAAGTACGTGGGCTCGGTAAGGGTGTAACTTAGCAGGATGGGGAAGTAGCGGCGCGGAATATCCCCGGCTTGATAATCGTTCCCGGCAAAAAGCACGTTGAGCTGGGTAGGGTTATCCGACATGAAGACAAAGACTTCGGTGAACTTTTCCAGCAGGTTGAGCCAGAGATAGGGCCATGACAGGAACATGATGACCAAAGATAATGATGCGTATAGCCAGATTTTTGAGCGTTTTAGTAAGTCAGAGACTTTAATACCTTGAACGAATGCATAGAGTAGAACGAGGAGCGCGGCGAGGGGTCCGAGGATGCGGATGGAGGTGGCGATGCCGAGGAAGAAAGAAGCGAGAAGGAGTTTAGGCGTGATGCGTGATGCGTGATGTGTAACAAAATCATCAACCATCTCAAAGCCAAAGAAGACGGCACCGAGGAAGAAGGTGAGGAAGGGGATGTCTTTTGGGTTGATGAAGGCATGTCCCCACAGGAGCGGTTGAAATGTGAAAAGCGCGGCAACGGCAAGCGCAGCCCATTGGCTCATCCATTTGGAGGCGAGGCGATAGAGCAGATAAATGCCGAGGTTAAAGGTCAGGAAGTTGGTCAGGTGCCAGGCTGAGGCGGAGTCGAATCCAAGCCATTTCCAAAGAGAAACAAATGGCATGGCAACCAGTAGATAGGCGGGTCCGCGATTGGCGTGGTCACTGCCGCTCGAGCCGAAGGATTGGGTGACGTCGAAATTTCCGCTGAACCAATTGGAAGGGGTGTAGGCGTATTTGAGCGCTTCGCCGTAGTCGTAGAAGAGCGGCTCGTCCCAGGAAAGTCCATAGGAACGAAATGTCATCAACCCAATGATAAGGTTGATGACAAGAAGAATTAAGATAGGATGTTGGCGAATGGTTTTCAAGTGTTTATTTTGCAATACGCCGTTGTTGACGGATCTTCGCTTGTTCGTAGCGGGTTTTGTCTTCGTCGCTTTCCAATATCAATTGTGGAATGGTGGTGGGGCGGTTGTCATCATCCAAACCGACGTAGACGAGATAAGCGGTGTTGGTATGAGTGCGCTCGCCGGTGATGGGATTTTCTGCCACGACTTGCACTTCAGCTTCCATGGAGGTACGCCCGGTGTAGGTCACTTCGGCTGTGAAGGTAACGAGGTCACCGATCTTGATGGGTTCCCGGAAAACGAGCGAGTCGACGGCGACGGTGACGACACGAGTTTGGGCATGGCGCATGCAAGCGAGGGCTCCGGCTTCGTCTACTAGTTTCATGATCCAGCCGCCGTGGACGTTACCATGATGGTTGGCGTGTTCAGGCTGCATGAGTTGGGAAAGATAGACGCGGGAAGCGCGGGATGTTTTTTGGGCTGAGATTGTCATATTCTACATTAATCCATATCTTGCATGTTTTCGCCCGTGTCTACTGTGTGCAGTCGTTCGGGCGCATCCATCAGCACATCGATCAAAGAGGGGCCGAGCTCTGGCATCATCGGTGGAAGAGGAATCGTCGCGGGCGGCTGAACTTTCGGCGGGGCGGGAGGCGGTTGGAGGTTCGGTTTAAATGTGGATGTTGCCCGTTTTGAAACAATGCGCGGGTCATTGGTCAACATGCCTACATATTCACCGAGGACCGAGTACACCTCGCGTTTCGAAGTGACAAATCCGATCCATTCTCCATTCCGGTTGAAGAGATAGGGATATTGCAAAAACGCCTCTGCATCGCCCCTGGTGGAGTAAATGGGAATGAGCCCTATTTGTGTCATGGGAACCTTCTTTGTGATGCTTAACTTTCGTCAATGTCATTATACGTCCAATAGCGGTTGATAAAGAAGTTCCACATCATGACGATTCCCACCGCTGTAGCAAGCGTAAAATTCTTGGCGTAGAATTCCGCACTTAAATGACTGATGTGCAGGATGTCTTCCACGAAATTCAGCAGAGGCGGTTCGCCAAAATGCAGGATCGGAATGCGGATGAGAACTCCTGCCATATTAACAAGAAAGAACATTCCCAATTGATTGAGCAAGGGGCGCGAACGTGATTCGGGGTATGTCCAAAAACGGTTCCAAATAAAATTGCTGATCACTGCGCAGATGAATGAGATCGTCCCGGCAGCTACAAGTGGAAGTTCGAATATCCAATGCGAAAGCAAATTCATGATGCCAAAGTCGATGACTGCCCCCATTGCGCCAACCATGGCAAACTTGAAGAAACGGTTGCGCTCCTTCGCGTCCTTCAGGATCATGCCAGCCCCAGTTTTTGTTTGAAAAATGGGATCGTCCGCCGAATACCTTCCTCCAGGTCCACTTTGGGTTCCCAGTTTAGGATCTCTTGTGCGCGGGTAATGTCGGGACGGCGTCGTTGAGGGTCCCGGGCGCTACGGGCATTTTCCATATAGGTGATCCCGCCAGGGTTGCCGGTGATACGGTTGATGGCTTCAGCAAATTGAAGGACGCTCATTTCAACAGGATTGCCAATATTGACCGGTTTGTGCTCATTGGAGTAAAGCAGTTTTACGATGCCATCGATGAGATCGTCAACGAAACAGAAGGAGCGGGTTTGGCTACCATTGCCATACACGGTCAGGGGCTGGCCGAGCAGGGCCTGTTTGAGCAGGTTGGGCAGGGCGCGGCCATCTTCCATATCCATGCGTGGGCCATAGGTGTTGAAGATACGGACGATGCTTGTGTTCACCCCATGAAAACGATGATAGGCCATGGTAAGAGATTCTGCAAAACGCTTGGCTTCGTCATAGACGGCGCGTTCTCCAACAGGGTCGACATTGCCAGGATAGGTCTCCGCCTGAGGATGTACTTCCGGGTCGCCATAGATCTCGCTAGTGGATGCCAACAGAAAGCGCGCGTTGTTTGCGCGGGCAATGCCCAGACAGTTGTGTGTGCCAAGCGCCCCGGCTTTCATGGTTTGAATGGGCAGGTTGAAATACCCTGATTTTGAAAGCGGGTTGGGGCTCGCAGGCGACGCAAAGTGCAGGATCGCATCCACCTTTCCCGGCACGAAGATGTAATTGGACACATCACGTTTATAGAAGGAGAATTTGTCGCTTGCCGCAAGATGAGCGATGTTATCAGGGTTGCCTGTGATGAAATTATCCATGCCGATGATTTCATGTCCGTCGCCCAACAGACGGTCGCAGAGATGAGAGCCGAGAAACCCGGCTGCGCCAGTGATCAATATTCGCATTGTTTTGTTTCCTCTTCTGAAAATAAATTCTTTTATTTGGTATGTTACCAGTCTATTCGCGTGATCAACCCATCGCCAGTGACTTGATAGGCTGCCCCGCTGCCACTGTCGATGAGCCAGAGATTACCCTGATACACAACAGCAAGAAAGTCACCTGTCTGTCCGTCCAATTGGGCAGGCGCCCAAACGGGAGTTTGCGGTTCAAGTCCGTTTGTATCCGCGGGCGGGAAAAGCGCTTGGGCATTCGAACCATCGCGGTCGATCACCATTAGACGATACCGGCTTGTATCACTCTGTTCTATAAAAATGGATTGAAGGTACGCCACCTGGAATCCATTTTCTTTTCCATCCGACCGGAGTGGAGAAACAGCTGGATATGAGAACATGCCCGCCGAATTGACGATGGACACCGCCGCCTCATTACTGAACGAGACGGCTGAGAGGTCAAAATAAGGCGACTCCTCGCCGGAAATAGGTGCCGGGGCTGGGGCATGGCTGACAAAGTATAAACTGTTTCCATCCGCCCCCCAAACCAGCGGCGGAATCCAGGCCCAGTCACTATGCGAGTTGTATGGCGTGATTTCAAGAAGAGGTTTTAGATAACCACCATCCTGGTCCACAAGCCCAATTCCGTCCGGTCGTGCATAAGCCAGCCTTCCATCGGGAGCGAATGCAAACGTCATGCCCCACCATCCATATACGCCGCCACTGTTCGGATACAACAATCGACGCGGGTTACCGCCTGTTGTAATACTGACGCGGTATAGGTCGTTGTTGGCCTGCCAGCCAGGTGCTGCACTGCGAGGTTCCACAGTGGAGTATGCCACTGAATTTGTCCCCGGAATCCAGGCCGCAAAATGGACAACGTTCCTGGCTTGCAATGAGATCAGCTTTGGGTCGAGGTTCCTTGTTCGCACCGCCCAGAGGGTATTAATTTCTTCATCGGTAGGTTTGGTGGAACGACGGGTGAAAACCAAATACTCGCCATTTGGTGAAAGAGTGAAGATGCGTCCGTCAAGATCACCTGTGCTGACGATGACACGCCTGTTTGCAGTCGAGCCTTCCATGATCCATGCGTTACCGCCTGCAATATACGCCAGTGTGCCAGGAATGTTTAACGGCACGAACGAAGCCTGCGCGCCGACCATGACGATCTCAGGCAATGCTTCTTTTAGGGTGACAGTCTTGACGATGTTCCTGCTGATTTCTTCCTGGTCTTCGAGGATTCTTCTATATGTCACTTCTTCCAGCCCATTCACACCGGCCTGAACGAGGCGGGTTTCGCCTTCAGGCATGGTTTCATTTCGGACGATCTGACGTTCAAATGGAATTACATTCTCTTCGGTCTCAAAGACTTCTTCCACGCGGGTGATTTTGATGGTATCGCCTGTGCCAAGTACGGTATAAAGCGGCGGCTCGGTTTTATCGAGGCTGCCCAGAGTGACTCCTGCCGCCGCGATTGCCTGTGCAACGGTGCTGCCAGTTGGGGCGCTTGCTTCTGTTGTTTGCCCATCCACGTTGATGTGGATGGAGATATCATTGCCGACCTGTGGAGAGCGGCAGGAGGTTATCAGCGAAATAAACAGCAGGAGAAGGGCAACCAGGACCGGGCGGGCGCGAAGCGGGAGGCGGGGCATGTCGGGTATAATCCAGCCGCTATTTGATACGTCCGGTCAATGTCATGATGCCGTCTGCAATGCTGATCGTTTCCAAGCGGAAGCCGACTGCCACCGGGCCGAATGAGCCGGTGAAAGTTTCGTCAATCACTTTGCTGATGGCTGTGTTGAGGCTTTCAGGGGCAGGAATGGGTCCGAAATCGGCGGAGGCAATTTGGATCGAGGGTTTGCCTGTCGCGGGGTCGACGGTTACGTTCATGGTGATGAGCATATTCGCAGTGAACCATCCACGGTCGATCTTTCCGTAAAGCTGCATCTGTCCGTTGCGCAGCAGGATCTGCGGTTCTGTGAACGGCGGATTGACCTGTTGTGCAAGCTGATCGGCAATGAAAGCGGTAAGTTGGGCTTCGGTGACCTGTAATGTGATGACGCCGGTTTCTGCGCCTGTGACCATGGCCTGTTGGATAATGTCCTTGAGAGATTGAGCGTCTGCAGGCGAAGCCGGTGCGACGTCTGTTGGATACTCCGGCCCGCCGACGGAAATGGAACAGGCAAAAGAGGAAATTACGAGTACGGTTAGAAAAAGATGGAATTGGACTTTTGTCTTCATTTTTTATACTTTTCTCTAAAATGTAAATTAAGCGGAGTAATTATAGCATGAGCGAATCTCAATCTATTTCAAACACCGAACTTAGCCTCGCGGCAAAAATTGAGGCGATGTTGTTCGTTTCTGCAGAACCCGTGCCGGTTGCGCAGCTCTCGCAGGCATTGGATATCACTGCTTCGGTGGTGGAACGTGGCCTCAAGGAATTGGAGGACTCGTTGATAACTCGCGGCTTACGCCTTCAGCGGAATGCGGGACGGGTGCAATTGACCACCGCCCCTGAACTTGCATCGTTGGTGGAGTTATTTCTGGGCCTTGAGGCGATCACACACCTTAGCCGCGCTGCGTTGGAGACGTTGGCGATCATTGCCTACCAGCAGCCTGTTACACGTCCGCAGGTGGATTCGATCCGCGGGGTGAACAGCGATGGCATGATGAAGAGTTTGCTGAGCAAGGGGTTGATCCAGGAATCAGGTCGTACGGATGGTCCCGGACGTCCGATCTTATACTCGACCACACCGGAATTCCTGCAACACTTCGGCTTAAGTTCGATCATAGAATTACCCCCGCTTAGTGCGCCTCAGGAAGCGGAGACTGAGCCGACTGAATTGTTGAAAGGATAGCAGGGCTTTGATGATATAAGCGCGGAAAACTCCGCGCTTTTTTTATTTGCTGATTGTATTTCATTCCTGCGTGCCGTACACTAATTGAAACGGAGGAGAAATGCGAATTCGGGTTTTGCTTTCGGGTGTCTTTTCAGGGGTGATCTGTTTGATTGCCTTGTGGTATCCATGGTATGTGATGGATCCGGCAAGGGTTGCGCCAGATTGGCCGTATCAAAATCGTTCCATTGCCCTTCCTGATTGGATTCCTACTGCCATGCTGGCATTCTGCGGGTTGACGGTTTTTGTTTTTGGCTGGGTATCTGCACGCTGGAATTGGTCGAAGACATGGCGGCAGAGCCTTCTATCTGGTCTTGGTGCTGGCTTGATCGCTGGGTGCTTTATCTATGATTTCATTGGGGCCTTTCATTTTGGTTTGATCGGTCAGGAGGGAATTTTGAACGCTTTTTATACTGAGGTTGATAAAATAAAGGGCATCGAGTTGTTGATCGAAGCGATCTCGGGGACGGCTGTATCAATTTATCTAAATTTCCTGGCTATCATGGTGGGCTGCATTATCTTGGGCGGTCTGGGCGGAATTTCGTCCTCGATCGATCTGGAAGATGTATGGGGAAAACCACCTTGCGACCCTGACAGTTGGTTGTTTCGCATCCCAGCCTATACACTCACTGTGACCGGATTGGCCTGTATGTTTGTAACTCTGGCTGGTTTGCTGGTATTGCAAGAATCTGCAATCAAGGCGGCTGTTGATAATACCCTGACCGGGTTGAATTCCCTTCCGATCTTTATCGTTATTGTTGCATACATCGCCTGCCTTTTTATGATCCTGTTACCGATGAGCCTGACCTGGGGCTGGATTCTGCGAGCCTGGCAAGGCGCTGGACTTTGGCGCATCCTTTATGGATTTTGGGTTGTTGCCACGCTTCTGATATTGATCTGGCTGTTTCAGTTTGTTCCTTACTTTGAGAACCTGGTGCTTTTATTTGGCCTTGAATTTTTCCAGATCATAATTCTTGGACTGATCGCGATCATATTTGTTGCAGCCGGAGTCGGAGTTGGGCTGCTTGCATCTCCGGTTAATTCATCTTCTTCAAAATATAAAGGCTCAGACTAGCTGGGTTATATTTTCACGCAGGGAATCCTTGGCGGCACTCAGATGTTCATTTGTTTACCGGCTTATGCGTTTGTGTTGGTCTTGATCAGTATCGAAAATATTCCGCATCTGGTACAAACCGGTCCTGTGGAGCTTGAACCAACCCGACAGATTATTCAGCTTTTCAACGTCCTTGTGACAACGGCTCAATCGTTGATGGTGGTCTGTGCGATTGGTGGGGCCGTTTTTGGGCTGTTGATCCTGATAATTCGAAAGTTCCTGAAGATCAAACCAGTTTCCAGTTTGCAGGCGACTATGCTCGAAAATCATTTGGTCTGACACTGTTCATCCCCCTGCATCTCTGGTATAAAAAGTCTACTATGCAGGAACGCTTACAGAAATTACTTGCTCAAGCCGGGTATGGCTCTCGCCGTGCCTGTGAGGACTATATCGTTGCAGGGCGTGTGTACGTGAACGGAAAGGTCGCCATATTGGGGCAGAAG